>DAOVUE010000214.1 GCA_030632745.1 Pseudomonadota bacterium
AAAACAATAGTTAAGTTGAAACTGCAGTAACTTCTCAATAAGTCCGTGAGCAACCTGGATATTACATATCGTCATCCGAGGTCTTTTATCGGGGATCCATCTATAGCAATAGATTCCCGATAAAAGACTTCGGGAATGACGGTAATAGAGAATAGTTGCACGGACTTATTGAGAAGTTACAGCAGTTTCAACTTAACTATTGTTTTCATAAAGAATGTTTTTATTAAAGAATTTAAACAGTGCAATAAAAACAAAACAGACCAACCTAAGAAGAACTGACCATGTCCGAAAAGCAAATCCAGGAACAATCTCTCGAAGAGCTTTATGCAGAAGCCCAGGAACACACGATTAATGTGGGCGATATTAAGATTCATGCCAAGCGTATGGGTGGAAAATTCAGGAACTTAAAATGGGCTTCAAATTTTCTATGGATTATTTTCTTTATCGGGCCATTTTTACGTTTAGGAGATCGTCAGGCGGTTTTATTAGATATTCCTAATCGTCAATTTCATATTTTTAATCTGACACTTTTACCACAAGATTTATGGATGCTGTCATTTTTACTGCTGTTTTTTGCTATTTTACTGGCAGTGGTGACCGCCCTGGCCGGCCGGGTATGGTGCGGCTTTTTCTGCTTTCAAACGGTGTGGACTGATGTCTTCACATGGATAGAGGATAAACTGGAAGGTACTCCTGCAAAACGCAGAAAATTAGAAAAAGCGAAGTGGGATGCGGCTAAAATTATACTACGAGCCAAAAAATATTCGCTGTGGATTTTGATTTCATTTCTAACCGGTATGAGTTTTACCGCATGGTTCACAGATGCTTATCAACTCTGGGTAGACTTATTTACCCTAAATGCCTCCTCTACGGTTTACATTACGGTTGGTATGTTTATTGTCGGTACTTACTTTCTGGCCGGAATTTTACGTGAACAAACCTGTTTCTGGCTCTGTCCCTATGCTCGTATTCAGGCGGTGATGATTGATGATACCTCTATTGTTCCCAGTTATGATGTTTCCAGGGGTGAGAAGCGCGGCCGTTTGATTAAGGGCAAAGCCGTTTCAGATGATCAGGGCGATTGTGTGGATTGCAATCAATGTGTTGCAGTTTGCCCGACAGGCGTTGACATCAGAGGCGGACAGCAGGAAGGTTGTATTATGTGCGGTCTGTGTATTGATGCCTGTGATGCGGTGATGGAGAAAATTGACAAGCCTAAGGGCCTGATTAAGTATGCCTCATGGGATGGTATTATGGGCAAAAAAGAGCTTCCTCTACTTAAACGTCCAAGAGTTTGGGTTTATTCGATCATTTTATTAGCTTCTATTATCGGTGTCGTGACCGGTCTGAGTGGTATGGAATCTCTGGAACTTAAAGTGCTGCATGCTCGACAACCTCTATTTGTCATACAAAGTGACGGTACAATTCAAAACCGCTATACACTCAAGGTACTGAATAAACAAAATGAGGATATGAAGGTCAAAATATCAGTGAACGATGATGCTTTTAAGGGCTTGATTATTATTGGTGCAGAAAAAGAAATTGTGGCTACACACGGCACTGTAACTGCGGTAACAATTTTTGTAAAAGTACCGAGAAAAAATCTCACAGAGACGTCACAGGATATAACCTTTATTATTAAAGCTAAAAACTCACAGGGAGAAGAGTTTGAAAGTGACAGAGTCAGTATGTTTATTGGACCTAAGAAATAAGAAATAAGAAACAAACAATAAAAGAAATCGTAAGTTGTGAGTATACAGTCAAAGACTCAAGAATCAAGACTAAAAAAAATGAATACAAAAACTAACAAACAACATTGGTATAAAAGTCCGTTATTATTAGCCTGGTTATTTATGGTTCTTGCAGCAATGGCAGGTACTATTTATATGGTGATACAGGCAAATAGCGGTTTCCCTGGGCTGGTAGTTGATGATTTTTATGAACGTGGTCAGGATTACGAAGAAAATATTCATAAGAAATTTGAAAATAACGAGAAGTGGGTAACTGAATTTCAGATTGAAGAAGTTTATCTGAACAAAGCAACGCTCATTAGCGTCTCTATTAGTGATAAATCAGGCGTATCTGCAAAACCTGAAAAAGTCACTCTTTTTGCCTATCGTCCAGCAAACTTTAAAAAAGATTTTAATGTTCCTATGGAATTGTCTGCGGATAAGCTTTTAAACGGGAAAGCAGGCTATCAGGCAACATTGACCTTTGATGCTAAAGGTCAATGGGAACTTCTGGCTAGTTTTGTGATAGAAGGTGTAGAAGTTAATTATCCCAAAAACATATTTGTTAAAAATTAGTTTTGCCTTGAAATAAAAGCCCCCAGTGAACGACTCAAATCAATCTGCTGTTCAATCCACCGGCTCCCATCATGGTGATTGTGACCATTGCCATCTGCCGCTTCCGGAAGGGGAAGATATCACATCAATCATCAATGATAAAGAAATGCATTTCTGCTGCTATGGCTGCAAAACTGTGTGCGAAATGATTTATGCATCAGGCATGGATGGTTTTTACAGACGCACGCCTGAAGGTGAGACTCTTCAGCCCCCACCTGAAATAGACTCTCAACTGGAAGTGTATGACCTTGATGAAATCCAGAAAGAATATGTAGATGATCTGGGTGATATACGTGAAATTCATTTACTGGTCGAAGGAATTCACTGTGCAGCCTGTGTATGGCTGATTGAACGGGCATTATCAAATGAGCCGGGAGTGGTGGATGCTAATGTTAATCTTAGTGCAAAAAAATTACGCCTGAAATGGGATCAGCGTGACATAAAATTATCTGCTGTTCTGCATTTATTGGGGCAGATTGGTTATGCAGCCATACCCTATGATCCTGAAGCGGCTGAAGGACAAATAAAAAAACATAATCGGGATCTTTTGCAGCGTTTGGGGTTTGCAGGTTTTGCTGCCATGAACCTGATGTGGATTTCAATTGCACTCTATGCCGGTGCAGATGAAGGCAAGTATAAAGACCTGTTTTACTGGATCGGCCTGGGATTAGCCACTCCAACACTGCTCTATTCAGGTTATCCTTTTTTTCGCGGAGCGATTACCGGTCTATTGAACCGGCATCTCACCATGGATCTGCCCATTGCTATTGGTGCAGCCATAACCTATTTATATTCCTGCTATGCGGTTATCAGCGGCTCGGAACAGGCTCATGTTTATTTTGATACGGTGGTTAATTTTCTTTTTGTGATATTAACCGGCCGTTATCTTGAGTCAATGTCGAAACGTCTGGCCATTCAGTCATCGCAGCGTCTGCTTGATTTACAGCCTAAAATTGCCATATTAATCACTGCGGATGAAAGCAAAATTGTACCCGTTAAAGCCTTAAAAAAAGAGGATATGGTACTGGTTAAAGCGGGTGAAAAAATTCCCGTAGACGGGCTGATAATCAACGGTGAAAGTGTTATTGATGAGTCCATGCTAACGGGGGAATTTTTGCCTGTAGCAAAATTTACCGGGGACAAGGTTTCAGCAGGAACCACCAATAAAGAAGGTGTATTAACACTTAAAGTCACCGGAACCCTTAAAAATACGGCACTAGGCAAAATTATTCATCTGGTTGATGAGGCACAGTCAACAAAAGCTCCTATACAATGTACGGCTGATCGTATTATTCCCTGGTTCGTTTCTATTACTTTAATCCTTGCCTCTATTACCTTTGTTTTCTGGCTGGGTGATGATTTTGAAGTGGCTTTAATGGCCGCTACCTCGGTGTTGATTATTACCTGCCCCTGCGCGTTTGGACTGGCAACACCGATGGCTATTGCTGTTGCAACCGGTGTGGGTGCCAGAATGGGGGTGCTGGTTAAACACGGTGCAGTATTAGAAATATTGTCCTCGATACGTCATTTTGTGTTTGATAAAACAGGCACCTTAACAGAAGGGAAAATGCTGCTGAGTACATTATTTTATGTACCCTTAAATGAGAATGAGCCGGTTATCAATAAAATAATTCCTGATGAACAACTATTAGAAAAACTCAATAAGCAGCAAAACAAACTATTGAGCCTGGCCTGCTCTTTAGAAAGTCATTCTGAACATATGATTGCAAAAGCCATTGTCAACTTTGGCCTGCAATATGGCCTGCAATATGGCTTGAGCAGCCGGAAAAATAAGCTGGCTGAATTGCAGAAAATAAAAATTATCCCCGGTTCAGGTCTCAGTGCAGTGATTGTTTCCAGGCAAAGGGAGCAAAAACTTTCCATAGGTTCATTAGCGTGGATAAATAAAATAGCCGATATTCCC
>DAOVUE010000217.1 GCA_030632745.1 Pseudomonadota bacterium
AACCAATCATTTCATCACGGCTCCCATTGCAGAAAAGCTGGGAGTGGATGATATTATTGCCACTATGCCGGAGCAGATAAACAATCAATATACAGGGAAAGTGGCTGGTACACCCTGTTTTCAGGAAGGCAAAGTAGAACGTCTTTCACAGTGGCTGCGGGATAAGAATTATTCCTTAGACAATAGTTACTTTTATAGCGATTCTTATAATGATTTGCCGCTATTATTAGAAGTATCACATCCTGTTGCGGTTGATCCCGATGAAAAACTGGCACAATATGCTGCCGGGCATAACTGGTCTATCATCTCTTTAAGGAATTAGCCCTTAGCCAAACTAACTAAGCTGTCTGCCTTCAGGAATGCAGCTTTTGTAAAACAAGGCAGGCATTTGTTCCGCCAAAACCAAAATTATTGCTTAAGATGGTTTCCAGAGGCTGATTATCTCTCATCTTTGTAACGATAGGCATATCAGATACTTCATCATCCATAGCAACAATATCTGCGTTAGCAGAAGCACAGATAAAACTGTTTTCCATCATAAGTAAGCTGTAAATTGCTTCATGAACACCGGCCGCCCCTAATGAATGACCCGTTAATGATTTAGTTGAACTTAAAGGAGGTATTGTTTGCCCGGAAGACTCAAACACCGCTCTAATAGCCTGAATCTCTTTCACATCTCCAACAGGAGTGCTGGTACCATGAGTATTAATATAATCTATAGTTCTGTCAACAGTACTTAGTGCCTGCTGCATACAACGAACAGCACCCTCTCCTGAAGGCGCTACCATATCAACGCCGTCAGAAGTTGCACCATAACCCGTTACCTCTGCATAGATTTTCGCTCCTCTGGCCCGTGCATGTTGTAATTCTTCCAGAACCAGCATGCCGCCGCCGCCGGCGATAACAAAACCATCACGGGAAGAATCATACGGTCTTGAAGCAGTTTCAGGAGCATCATTGTATTTACTCGACAATGCGCCCATACCGTCAAACAGCATACTGAGGGTCCAATGTTCTTCCTCACCGCCCCCGGCAAACATAATATCCTGTTTGCCGAATTGTATTTGCTCCACAGCATTTCCAATACAATGAGTACTGGTTGCGCAGGCGGAGCTAATAGAATAGTTAACACCTTTAATTTTAAACGGTGTGGCAAGACAAGCTGAAACAGTACTGGCCATAGTCCTTGGAACCATATAAGGCCCGACTCTGCGAATACCTTTGGAGCGCAATATATCTGCAGCTAATACCTGATTTTCAGATGATGCACCGCCTGAACCTGCAATAAGTCCTGTTCTGACATTAGAGATATCACTTTCACACAGACCTGAATCTTCAATTGCCTGCTGCAGTGCAATATAGCTATAGGCTGCAGCGTCACCCATAAAACGCTTTACTTTTCGATCAATAAATTCATCTACATCAATATTGACACTGCCTGCAACATGACTGCGCATACCCATTTCTTCATATTCAGTTTGAAACTGAATACCGGATTTGCCGTTACGAAGAGATTCAAGAACTGATTGTTTATTATTACCGAGACATGAAACAATGCCCATTCCTGTCACAACTACTCGTTTCATCTTCAAATCTACCATTAGTTATCATTCTTTTATCTAACATGAGCAGCCTTGAGCAAATAATTTGAGCAAATAACTTGAGCAAATAAAGAGTTCAACTGTCTTATTTGCTTTTAAATATTAGCTGACGGCTCAGAATGTTATTGTAACTTTGTTCAGCGTAATCGTCATTACTTTTGTATCAAATAAATCTTTCTAATGAGTATTTCCAGATATAGATTTCTAATAATAATGACTTATTTCTAATAATAATGACTTATTTCTAATAAAACAAGCCGTGATATCCCTATCAACATAAAAATAATATCATAATGATTATAATATTTTTATGTGAGATAAATTAAAGCTTAAGCTTTTCAAAAAAATGCCGCTATAAACAATGATGAGGGTTTTAATAACTATTTGTTAATTTTTCAGGGTTTGTACATGCTTTCAAGCTTCATATTTTACAAGCAGCGATTGATTATTGTTCATCTTTTTATACTATTTTTTATACTATGCCTGGTTTTTTCTATTTCTAGCCGGGCAGCACAGGAAATTGAAAATCAGCCTCAATATAGCGATATTAGAATATTAATCGATGTGTCAGGCAGTATGAAGAAAAATGATCCAAAAAACCTGCGCCTCCCTGCATTACGCCTGCTTGTTGGCCTGCTGCCTCCGGAAACAACTGCAGCAGTCTGGAATTTTGGTACCAGGACTGAATTGCTTGCAGCCTTAGGCAAAGCAGATGAACAATGGAAAAAAGGTATCCGCAAGGCCAGTAATAAGATTCATTCTAAAGACCTGTTCACCCATATTGGACTAGCACTTGAAACGGCCATTGCCGGTTGGGATACGCCATCACAAGACCAATCATCTCAACAGGGTCAACGCAGCATTATTCTTCTTACCGATGGTATGATTGACATCAGCAAGGATGATAAAAAAAATACTGCAGAACGCAAACGTATATTAACCAGCCTGTTACCCGAGATTGAAAAAACGGGAGCCAGTATCCATACCATTGCATTATCAAAAAATGCCGACCATGAGTTTCTAAAACAACTCTCTACAAAAACGGATGGCGGCTATGAACAAACAGATAATGCAGAACAATTAGAGAGAATTTTTTTACGTTTATTTGAAAAGACCGTTAAAGCTGACACCCTGCCTTTGATCAATAATAAATTTTTAGTGGATCAATCAATTCTTGAATTAACCCTGCTTGTCTTTAAAGCAAAAGATAGCAGTCCAGCCATTGTTATTGAGCCTGATCAAAATAATTATCAACGTAGTAATAAACCAGACTATGTTAAATGGCAAGCTGAAACAAATTATGATTTGATTACTATTACCCGCCCTAAAACAGGTGAATGGTCTATTAACACGCAAACCGATCCCGATAATAGAGTAATGGTCGTTACTAATCTGCAAATACAGACTGCCCGTCTCCCTAATAATTTATTTGCCGGAGAAACTTTAAATGTATCCCTGTTCTTAACAGACAATAATAAAAAGATAAACGATGATAACTTTTTGCAATTTACTTCTATGGCAGCAATACAAAAAGAGCCTCATACTAAACGTTGGTTTTTACATGACAATGGTTTGCGGGGAGACCAACACGCTCATGACGGGATTTATAATGTTGCAATTAATAAATCTTTAACTATAGGGAAAAACACCTTCACTTATCAGGCAAAAAGTGAAACGTTTCAGCGGGAAGTCAACCATTCACTCCTTGTGCATGAGATTGATTTAATCAACACCCGTGTTATTCAAGAACAAAAAAATAACAAAAATTATCATCAGATCCTGGCAACACCTAATCTTGAATTTGTCCAGGCAAGGCGTATGAAACTCACCGGACTTCTGCTTGAGGGAGAATTGCCCGAAAATGAAGAAATCGAAAACAACATTAAAGACAATAAAAATAATTTATCAATAGAATTAAAACAACTTAATCCTAAATTACTGGAATGGTCTTATGAGAGTGACTCATTTAATCCTGACACAAACTATCACATTGTATTTCATATGCTCACAAAAACCCGTAATGGACGCAGAATTGATTATATTTCAAAACCTATTCAACTCAATATAGCAAAATTTGACAATTCACCAATAACACCCGAGCCGTTACTCAAAGACGAAACTAATACAATTTCTGAGAAAGATGTTTCTGTAAATGAAAGCTCTCAAGAAACAACTGAAGTCGAAAAAAATTCTGCCTGGCTTATGGGCATAATTATCGCTGTAATTATTAATATTCTTTTTGCAGTCGCAGGCTGGTTTGGCTTTCGCAAATGGAAAAATAACCGTGCAAAAGCCTATGAAGACATCACAGGGGAGTTAGATTAATATGGAAGCATTAATCCCAAAACTTTTTATTCTTACAGCTGAAGCCAGTATTGTGCTTTTTCTATTATTGATAATCATTATATTCTTTAATAGCAAAGCCAAACGTAAAGATTTTAGTGCTGCCAGAGAAATGATTGGTCACTTTATAAAAAACAAAGATAAACGCATTACAGATCTTAAAACCCAGCTGGATGAAATTGGTTTTAACAATAATGCAGATGAACAGGCAGAAAAATTATATGAACATGAAAAATCTTTAATTAAAGGATTTGTATCCCTCTATTTACAACATGATAGTGCTCGCTTATTAAAATATCC
>DAOVUE010000148.1 GCA_030632745.1 Pseudomonadota bacterium
GAGCTTTTTCGTTATATGGTGAGTGAGGGTGTAGAAATTCTGACTATCGTTTCATCTTTTACTGCTACAACAGGCAAGGCTCACTGGGAAGTCCTCAACCGGGCCAGAGCTATTGAAAACCTCAGTTTTGTTGTTTCTGCTGCTCAGGGCGGTTATCATGTGAATGGACGTGAGACCTTCGGTGACAGCATGATTGTTGATCCCTGGGGAAAGATTATGGATCGTCTTGCAAGAGGTTCAGGTTTTGCAATTGCTAATATTAAATCAGCTAATTTACAAAAAATTCGTAACAATTTCCCGGTGTTAAAGCATATTAAGCTTCCCTGTCGTCTGGGCTGATGGCCGTTTAATTAATGCCACTCTATAAAAGGGGTTGAGATGTCGCTGCTTTATTCTGTCTGCCGCCTTCCCGGTGCTTTTTTTGCTGTCCTTATTCTATGCAGCAGCCTTTTTTCCTGTTCAGCAGAACAGGAATCACCGCTGCGGCTGGGAACCAATGTCTGGCCTGGATATGAGCCTTTCTATCTGGCCAGAGATCTGGGTTATTATGATCAAAATCCTATTCATCTGATTGAACTCAAATCAGCCACTGAAGTGATACACGCTATACGAAATAATACTATAGAGGCAGCAGCCCTGACCCTGGACGAGGCTTTATTATTAGAATCCACTATTGATATCTGTATTATTGCCGTGCTGGATTTTTCCAATGGCGGCGATGTGGTATTAAGTCAGCCGGAAATTAAGTCGCTGCAGCAGCTCAAAGAAAAACGCATTGCTGTTGAACATAATGCTCTGGGTGCATTAATGCTCAATGCAATGTTAAAAAAAGCAGACTTATCAATTAACGATATTGAATTGATACCTAAAACAGTAGATGAACATGTTTCTGCTTACAGAAAACATGAAATTGATGCCGTGGTAACTTTCGAGCCCTATAGTAGTATTTTATTGGCTGAAGGTGCTCATTTACTATTTGACAGTAGTGAAATACCAAAGCAGATTATTGATGTACTGGTGATTAGAAAAGATGCTGTTAAGAACAATACGCACTCAATCGAAGCGCTGCTGCACGGGTTTTTTAAAGCAGCTCACTATCTTGGGGAAAAACCTGAGGATGCGGCAAGACGCATGGCATCCAGGCTCAATCTAAAGCCTGAAGAAGTATTAGCTTCTTATGCTGGTCTGATTATGCCTACGTTAGAGGAAAATATCATCTTATTCGGAGGCAAGCCGTCGCAACTGAATCAATCTGCTCAAGCAATGCTTAAATTAATGCTGGATGAGAAATTGATTGATCGTTCGGTAATCCCTTATGTTAATCTGGATGACTTATTTAATTCTCAATGGCTGCCAGAGCAATTATAAACATGAAGCCTGCAGGTATATCTCTTAGAATAATAATTCCCGTGATCCTTGTTTTGGCGAGTCTGCTTTTTATTAGTGCCGCCTATCTGCAAATTAATTATAATCTCAAAAAGGAAGTGGTGAAAACATCACTTCATCATGTGCAGCAGATAATGGAATCTGTACAGCGTTCTATTAATAATGCCCTGTCTGAAAACCATTGGGAAAAAGCAGAAACAGAGCTGCTGGCGATCACTTATGATGTATCAATAGAAAAACTCTATCTTGTTTCAAACAGCAGAAAAATTATTTTATCCAATCATCTGTCACTAAAAAATAAGCAATATAGTGATGACCAGCTGCAGTTGTTTTTTAAAGCAGGTGCCATGAAACCCTTTCTTAACAACATTAACGATGAAGAAATTATAGCTATTTATCCTATTACATCACCACTTAAAAGTGGTGAATTTCGCAGCCGGGTGCTGGGAGCTCTGTATCTAAAATACAGTCTTAACCACATTATGACCCAGTATCAGTCCGTGTTTCAGAGAAATATATGGCTGCTGTTTATTATAATGGCACTGACTCTGCTGGGGGTGACTATAGCTCTGAATGTACTAGTGGTGAACCCCATTGAATTTTTATCACGTTCCATTCGTTGTGAAAGAGATCTAAGTAAACCGGTGATTATAGACCCTAAAGGCGTGGGAGAAATTGCCATACTGGCTAAAGAATTTAATATAAGAGAACAATTAATTCGCCAGCAGTTTGAGCAAATCAGAGAAAAAGAAATTCTATTGCAGCGTGCTCAGGAAGTCACTCATGTAGGGATCAGCAAAAGGGAACTGCACAGCAATAAAATGATATGGTCTGAAGAACTCTATCGCATTCTGGGTCGAACTCAGGACATCATTGCAGCAACCTATGATGCTTTTGAAGCTTGCATTCATCCTGCAGATAGAGACAGCTACAGCAGTACGATCAGACAGCTCATCTCAAAGCCATCAGCTTATCAGATCGAGTATCGAATTATCCATCCTGATAATAGTATTCGCTTTATACGTGAGCAGGGTGAAATATTAGAAATTGCTGAAAAAAATCAATTGAATCTGGTGAGTGTGGTACAGGATATTACCGACCAGGAACAAGCTAAAAACTTTATCGAAATAAGTCCTGCGGTCCTGTTTCGCTGGAAAGCAGAAGAAAACTGGCCGGTGGATTTTGTTACCCAGAACATCAGTCAGTTTGGCTATACCCGTAAAGAATTTATTTCGGGTCAGATTAAATTTAATAATATTATTCATCCTGATGACAGAGAACAAGTGGCTCAGGAGGTGATACAATATACGCAGGAAAATACGGATCATTTTACTCAGGAGTACCGCATTATTACCCATGAAGGAAAAGTAAGATGGGTTGATGATCGAACCACAATAGAACGGAGTGCCAGCGGCGAAGTATTGTATTATACCGGTATAATGATTGATATTACTCATACTAAACAAATTGAAAGTGAGCATGAGGCATTAGGAAAAATTGTCAGAGACAGTTTAAATGAAATCTATATTTTTGATAAAGATTCGCTTCAATTTACTTATATAAACCGGGCCGCAGAAAAAAATATTGGTTATACACTGGATGAGATGGCAAGGATGACGCCTATTGATATTGAACCGGAAATCAGTGCTGAACAATTTTTATCCCTGATACAGCCCCTGGAGGAAAATTCGGAGAAAGAAATTGTTTATGAAACAACTCATCGTAGAAAAGACGGCAGTGAATATTTTATTGAAGTACATTTTCAGCTAATGAACTATCAGGAAAGACAACAATACATTGCTATTCTTCTTGATCTCAGCCAACGCAAATAATCAGATGGTCACATTTTCTTTAAGGTATTGAAATAATTGCCGGGCGCTTTTAGGCGCTTCATTCTGTTCAGATTCTTTTTTTGCATTTCTTAACAGCTGTCTCAGCCTGGAACGATCCAGTTCATAATATTGCTTAAGCAATTCATTAACAGCCGAATCTCCTTCAATAAGCAGCCTGTCTCTCCATATTTCCAGTTTGTGAAAATGAGCATTGTCTTCTACAGCCTGATGTTGATAACTCTCGTATTGAAAGCGTATAGCGTCTGCATCCGACTGGCGCATTAATTTTCCAATGAGTTGTAATTGACGACGACCAGCACTATTACTATGAATAGTTTGTGCGAGCAATATGGCATCCAGCAGGCGTTCATTCAGATTAAATTTCTGCAGCGTTTTGTTTGATAATTTAACCAGTTTTCCACCCAGTTTCTGCATTTCTTCTACATTGCGCTTTGCCTGAGATTTACTGATATAATGTTCATCATCAATCTCTTCTTCAGAGCGGGTTTTGGCCCTGGCTCTGGCATCAGCTCTTGATTGAGCATTGGATTGTTTGTTTATATTTTTCTTTGCCATGGTAATAATACTCTATTCTTTCTGGATTAAACGCGAATGACTGATACCCGTAACAACCAATCACAATCCTATGATAACCCATCACAGCATGCTTTGTCTTTGCAGCAGCTCTATAATCACTGCGATCTTAAAGATTTAGATTTTAGCACTACCGAAGATTTACCTGAACTAGAAGAAATTATTGGTCAGGATCGTGCTTTAACTGCTATTGAATTCGGTATGGGTATGAATCACAAAGGCTATAATTTATTTATACTGGGCTCAGAAGGAATTGGTAAAACAGCACTGATAAAAACATTATTAAAAAAACATTATGTCAATTGCAAGAAACCGTTTGACTGGTGTTATGTCAATAATTTTGATGATCCTCAACATCCCCGTTTTCTACGCCTGCCCATTGGTACTGCAAAGCCTTTAAGTGAGGCCATGGAGAAATTAGTTAAAATTATTTCTGCTTTAATCACCGCCGCGTTTCAGAGTGATGAATATACTTCCCAGATACAGGCCATTGAAGATGAAATCAATGAACGGGGTGATAAAGCACTGAATGAATTAATTGATAATGCAAAACAGGATAAAGTCGCAGTTATTCGTACGCCCAGTGGTTATACCCTGTCTGCTATTGTAGAGGGTGAAATCAGTAATCTGGACAGTTTTAAAAAACTGGACAAAGAAGTACAGACACAATTCAATACACAAATTGATAAGTATCAGGAATTATTACAGGAAACTCTCGCCAAAGTACCGCTTTGGGAGCAGGAGGGTAAGGAACAGCTGGATGCTCTGGACAAGAGTATTGTTACGCAATTAGTTGACTCGGCCATGGAGGAATTATTTAAGGATTTTTCCGGCCTGGAGCCTGTTATTGAATATTTTACCGCAGTTAAAGATGATATTATCAATCACCTGGAAGAATTTTACGAAGAAGATATTCACTCTAAAGATACTGGTGAAAAACGCAAACACATCAGTAAAACGGCAAATTTCCACCGCTATCTGGTGAATGTTCTGGTTGATAATTCTGAATCAGACGATATGCCTATTATTTTTGAAGACAATCCAACCTATTCCAATCTCATTGGCCGTATTGAACATCTGGCCTATTATAATCCCAAAGAAGGGGAATTAAACAAAACGGATAATGCCCTGGGCTTAGGTAATCTCTTAACGGCTTTTACTTTGATCAAACCCGGTACTCTGCACAAGGCCAATGATGGTTATCTGCTGTTAGATGCAGAAAAAATACTGGTCAATCCTTACGCATGGGAAGGTTTAAAACGAGCCATTAAATCTTCCAGCATTTCTATAGAACCATTAGATGAACTGCATAGTTTTTCAAGAACGGTGACACTGGAACCTGCACCGATTCCATTGCAGGTGAAGATAGTGTTAATTGGTGACCGGCATATTTATCATTTGCTGAAAGAAAATGATACAGAATTTAATAAGCTGTTTAAAGTGAATGTTGATTTTTCTGAGGAAATGGACCGTAGTGATAAAATGGTGCATAAATATGCCCGTTTAATCGCTGATGTACAGCGTCAGGAAAGTGTATCGCCTATAGAACGCAGTGC
>DAOVUE010000398.1 GCA_030632745.1 Pseudomonadota bacterium
CAGGAAAACCCATAGGAGTGGCCACATCCAGCGTACCCAGTAAACCGAGGGTGGTATTGGATACAAAACGCAGACCATTATTGAGAGTGGCCTCACCATTTAATTGCAAGGCTGAATTAATGGTATGATTAATACTGGTTAAATTAGTATAAAAGTTATGTACTCCCTGGCGTAAAAAATAGGGGATATATTGCTGATACACATTGACAACCGGCAGCAGAACATATCTGTCCAATTGTGCATTAAAAATATAAATATTACGATTCATACCTTCCCAGGGATCATAAATATCAATGGCAAATTCAATATCATCATTTACAATAGCATCAACAGAGTGTACGGTCGGTTCAGCATCTGCAGCTTCCTGTGGTTGTATTGCGCTGCAGGCGGGTAATATTATAATCGCTATGGATAATATAAATACATAACGAAGTGATTTGAAACTGGATTTAACTCTGGCTTTAACAACGTTTAGTTTTAACATTATTTATTACTCCCGCTGAACTCACTACCAGAAAAGAAGTCAACCATATAAGCGACATTATCTTTATATTCCATATTGCCGCAATGTCCTCCATAGGGGTAAACTACTGCTCTGCCGGGAAATAAACTTTTTATCGTATCTATTTCACCCTCCATCAGAATGGGATCATTCTCATTGTGCATTAAACCAATTTTATCCGACTGCTGCAGATAATCTTTGATGGATAATAAACTGGATTGAGCGATAAGTTCCTCCCGGCTTGAACCGCTTGCCTTAATAAAATGAGGCATATAGATTTCATCAATATAATCACCAAAACCCAGTCGACGTGATGCTTTAGAAAATCGGGTCAGAGAGGTGGTTGTTCCAAGCACAGTATCTTTGGGCACCAGATAGCCCAGGTTATTAAACACATCAGAAACAAACACCATATCCGATGAGGACATGCGAAATGCAACACCAATTAATGCCTGCATATTAGAATCACTGATATCCCTATCCCTGTAGGCCTGATAGTAAAATTCCTCTCCCGTTATATCCAGCTTTTGGTGATCCTTGTAATAAGAAGTCACATTTTTCATGAAGTTTTTAAAGAATGCATTAAAATTGTCCATTCCGCCGGGGATATTTTTGGTTAACATATCATCCAGAATTTTCACTGAAGTAAACAGGTTCAAGGGTGGATTTATCATCAGCACTTTATTAAAGCCAATGGCTTTTTCCTGTTCATCAAGACGGGCAACAAAAGCCGCCTGTGAAGCTCCAAGACTATAGCCAATCAGATTATAATCAGTCACTTCCAATTTAGGATGTTCGAGCATAATCTGCTGCATCACCTGATACAGATCAGCTGAATCTTCCCGCAGGTTACCCGGAATGGCGGTTTTGGAAGCATTCACCATGAAATTTGAAAAAGTGGGTGAACTCAGGGTAATGACATGAAAACCCGCCTGATAAAAAATTCTTTGAAACAGTTTCATTTTTGCTGAATGATGCCCTGCTCCTGTTCCGGCAATAGCAAAAATCAGTGGGGCTTTCTCTTTCTGAGCCGTAATCGCATAGTTTAAACCCCGTCTGTGATACCAGAAAACATCCGGAATGCTTCGCGCATCGGGCAACTCAAGAGTATATTCTTTAACCGGTATACGATCAAATGCAGGCAATTCTGCCTTAAATTCTTTCGGTGTTCCGAGAATGGTGGCCGCATAAGGATTTTCCAGCGGATAACCATAATTTGTGGTTGCTGACGCAAATACCACGCCGTTACTGAGCAGTAGCAGAATAATGCCAAATTTGATAAAACTATGCATATAATTAATCTCGTTTTTTAGTTGTATATTTTATAGAATATGAAAAAGCCCAGTCTACCTTAAACTTTTTGCGAATTATAAACTATTTTAGACCTTAATAATATACCTGTCTTAAGCTGTTTAGCAGGAAGCAAGCTGAATAAATGCTATATTTTTCATAGACATCCAAACAGAATAAGTAACTTCTCAATAAGTCCGTGACTAACCTGGATATTACATATCGTCATCCCCGAAGTCCCCTGCATTCGCTAGGGGCAGGGGACTTCGGGAATGACGTTAATAGAGAATAGTTGCACGGACTAATTGAGAAGTTACGTTTTAAGCAAAC
>DAOVUE010000195.1 GCA_030632745.1 Pseudomonadota bacterium
CATGGGCAGCACCGGCATCCTGCCTCAAGCTGCATTTCCACCATCCGTGGTGGTCATGGCCTTGCCAAAAGTAGGTACCACGAGGCAAAGCGTCCCCTGAAATATAAGCCCGCACTCCAAAGCACGTATTGCCAGCACCATTCCCGAACGACACCTTTTATAGAAGATAAAAAGTACGCAAAAATGTGAAGAACTAAAGTTTTATATATAAATATAATATGCTTAAAAATAAAGATAATAGAATGAATAAAGGCGGGTTATGATGAGAAGAATTTTTATTCTGCTGACTTCTATGCTGCTGTTAGCTCATTTAAGCTGGGCTGATTCAATTTGGACTGATAACGTTCAAACTGTTCAGACATTTGATATCAAAGCACTTAAAAAAGAGGGTAAAATAAGCTCTTTGGAGTATATACTGAATGAATTATCAGACTATAATATTAACCGCTTACTCGAGATTGAATTAAAACGCCGGGCTGCTCAGGACGAAGATTTTCAACATGGAGTTGTTCAACAGAGCCCCGGCCGGCTCAGGCACCAGTTTATTTATGAAATTGAGTATATTAATGATAAAGGAATGGTTCTGGAAATTGAAGTGGATGCACTGACTGCTGAAGTTCTAAAGCATGTGCGCGAGTACTGATTAATGCGTTTATTGCTGGTTGAAGATGATAAAACCCTCTGCACAACACTGCAAAAGGAACTGGAATCCAGAGGCTTTGCTGTTGATGTCGCTCATAATGGTGTGGATGCTGAATTTATGGGTGATGAAGAATCCTATGATATTGTAATCCTTGATTTAGGACTTCCTCAACGTCCGGGACTTGAAGTGTTAGCAAACTGGCGCAGGAAAAAAAACAAGCTGCCGGTTATTATTCTGACGGCTCGTGATTCATGGCATGAGCGCATTGATGGATTTAAAACAGGAGCCGATGATTATTTAGGTAAGCCGTTCCATATAGAAGAGTTGCTCATGAGGATCCAGGCCTTATTGCGCAGAACTCACGCTATGACAGGACAGTCTCTGCATTGCAGTGATTTGAAATTGGATGAAGATACTCAGCAACTGACTATTAATGATCAGAGCACAATACAGCTGACCGGCACAGAATTCAGATTGTTACGCTATTTCATGCTTAATCCTGCTAAAGTACTTTCTAAAACCCGCCTGGTTGAACATGTCTACGATCAGGATTTTGATAAAGACAGTAATCTGATTGAAGTTTACATAAGACGCTTAAGAAAACTATTGGGCAAAGATCGCATCGTAACGCATAGAGGACAGGGTTATGTTTTTATGGATACTATTAAATAAGAGACGGAATAAGAGACTGCATAAGGGACTCTGCAGAAATTGGCCTCATCCCCGGTGAAAGGCTTCTCAGTGAATTCTCTGGAATTTCGATTACATGCAGGGCTGTCACTTAGCTTAATCCTGCTGTTTGTACTGTTCTGGTTTTTAGGTCAAAAAGCGATGAATGACTTAAGCTATGAATATGTTGGTTCACGAATCAATCATGATATTGAGAGCTTATTAGCTTCTTTAGACGTGGATTCTGATACTATTCTTTTACCAAAGGGGAAAATGCCGCCCGTTTATCAACAACCCTTTTCTGGTCATTATTTTGTGATTTCAGCCAATCACAAACCTGTCATTCAGTCCCGTTCACTCTGGGATCAAACACTCATTATGCCGGAACTAAAAACAGGTGAACGTGTTTTAAATGTATTTGACGGCCCGGAACAGCAAACTTTATTGCAAATTAATATGGGCTTTAATAAAAAAGGACTTAAACTGTCCATAGCACTGGCAGAAGATTTGAGCGGGATTAATTTACAAATCGTTAAATTTAAGAGATATTTTTTTATACTGTCTTTAACCGGCCTGGTGTTTTTATTACTGCTGCAGAGTATTATTCTACGACTCTCTTTTAAGCGTCTTGAGTCTGTGCGTAGCGGCATTCAAAGTCTCGAAGAGGGAGAATTATTAAAACTCTCAGAAAATGTTCCTTCAGAAGTATTACCTCTGGTGCAGGAGGTGAATCATCTATTAATTTTACTTGAAAAACGTCTGGAACGCTCACGAAATGCTCTGGGTAATTTATCTCATGCACTTAAATCGCCTCTTAATCTATTATTCCAGTACTTTCATAAGCCTTCAGATAAAACGGCTATGAAAAGCGGCTGTAAGCATCATACTGATGAACAATATGTTGATACAATAAAACAGTTAGAAAGAATCAATCAATTAATCAATCGTGAACTTAAGCGAGCACGATTAGCAGGGAAGGGGGTCTCTACACAGCGCTTTAATGCCGTAAAAGAAGTGCCTGACCTTATTAGCATTGTAAAACAAATATACTCACATCGTAATCTGCTCATTAATGAACATATAGATAAAACAGCGACTGCTGTGGGTGATCGGGAAGATATGCTTGAATTGATGGGTAATTTACTGGATAACGCCTGCAAATGGGCCGACCATGAAATCAATATTTTTATTACTAAAATTTCTATGACCGGTCAAAATACAGAGTCAGACAAAATTAATATTATTATTGAAGATGACGGGCAGGGTATTGAAACTGATCAACTGGCCTCATTAACCCGACGTGGAACACGCCTGGATGAATCAGTTGACGGGCATGGCCTGGGCTTAGCCATTGTGAACGATATTGTGAAACTCTATGCCGGAAGCATTGAAATTACACCTTCATCCACCTTAGGCGGTTTAAAGATTAATATCACTATTGATATTAATTAATGTTTTGCAAGTACTTCTAAAGATCAGATAATGCATTTCGCATCTTTTTATGGATCTGTATTAAGTTGTTTTTATTTTCTTCAGGTAAACGATTAAGCTGATTAACTCGTTCACAAAAATCATCTGTTACCTCCAGCAACTCATTTATTAGCTCAATTAATGAGTTGTAATTGAATCCCAGAGCCTGATTAAATCGCAGTACAGCCAAAGTGAAATCAACGGGCTCATCACGGCCCTCTATATAATCACCATAGTCACCAAAGGGCATCACGTTCAACATATTATGACGACTATAAGCTCGCATAGGCACAGGATCATAAACGGGTGAAAAGTCACTAAGACCATGTCTGATTTGAATACTGAGATTTTCCATATGCAGATCACCATTGCCGGTTAAGAAAGAGAGTAACAGGCGTTTTAACAGATGTCTTTTAGCTGCTTTACGATCATTAATTAAAGTAATCCGTGGATTATCAAACATACGACCAATCTGATCATAACTGGCATCATAATGATGCTGAATACCTTTATTGCCTGATGCCAGAATTGAAAATAAGCTCTCTTGAAAAACAGGGATACAACGGGCATCTCTATCGAAACGTTCAATCGCAATAGCATGAATACCATTAAATTGTGCAAGCCAGTAACGGGGTGTATTAAAGCCTGCTTTTTTGTGTAGATCCAGGCCTAAGGCTTCCAATTCTGATAATCCGGGATAGGCTGTGTCTTTCTCCAGTTTTAAAATCACATCCGTATACTGCGTATTACCAAAACGTGTCGGCAGTCCTACTGTACCATTCCAGCCACTTTTAGGGATGGAGAGTAATAATTTGGGTACCGCACCGCCCACGCTGGGGGTAGGGCCCATAAATTCTAATAAATGACCCGTTTCATCATCAAACCAGGTCAACATATTTCTGAGTGAAAAACCCAGCATGGTATCTCTGCTCAATAGTTCTTTTTGTGGAAGGGCTGGTGTTGAATACCAGGCTATGGCTTTTTCATCAGAACTAAAAGTATCCAGATGTCCTATTCCACCATGTCCGCTTAAGGTCAGAATATTCCAGTCATTTTCAAAAGGAGTGCCTCTATTAATCCCGGAGGCTTGCAGATAATTCATTATGAGATGGCGTTGAAAATTATGTTCGTCAGCGGGTGGAATTAAGGACTGCAGAGGCGGTGGAAAATCAAAATGTTCTGTTCGCGTCCACTTTAATGTACTCAAACCGAAAATTTCTGGAGATAAAACCAAACCAAGCCCGGGTAAACTCAATGTTAAAAAAGATTCATCGTAGACAAACCGGGACTCAAGTTCAGTCGTATAGAGCTCGCCCATTTTCACCGGTTCACCTGAAATTCGAGTCCAGACAACAGCGTGGCGATCCCTCATTGAAACAGATCTCCATCGTTAATAAGCCTTGATAAAGGAATATCAGCACTGATTGCCAATTGCATTCCCGTACTTTTGGCTAATTTATCCAGTGTTGAAAAACGAATATCCCCCTGTTTTCTGGCTCTTGATAGCGTTATTTCCGACACCCCGGCCTTTTGACAGATTTCTTTTTGAGTAAAACCCCGTTGTTTTCCCTCTGTCACTATATCATCAAGGATTTGAATAAGTGAATCTGACATAAATAGCCTTATTTGATAGTAATAGGTAATAATTATAATTATAGTATCAAAATTAATATTTATCAAATTATCTTATATGATAAAATAATATAGAAATTGTAATTAACTATCATATAAGATAAGTTTCAGTCATAGTCTGGCAATGTGTTGCTGGTTGATTAGCAATGGCTTTGATTATACTGC
>DAOVUE010000295.1 GCA_030632745.1 Pseudomonadota bacterium
CCCTCCAGTGGTCCGCCTTATTACCTGTACGATACCGATGGTAACGGTTCTCTTGAGACTCGATCTAATCGTGAACTTAGTAATACCACTGTCCAGCAATGGAAGATTTTTCAGTGGTAGCTCCTTACTTTATTTATATCGTGGTAACACCATATTATATCGTTGTAACTTATTATGTCGTTGTAACACCTGATTTAAAGCATAACTCCGCCCCTGTGTGTCAGGCTGAAAAATAAATGCGCCTCAATACTGCATGGATAATAAAACTAGCTGAAAAACTGGAAAACATCTCTGTCTGGAGTGGCCGGTTAATTTCCTGGCTGGTCTTATTAATGGTTTTTGTTACTTTTTCTATTGTTGTGCTGCGTTATGGTTTTTCGACCGGCTGGATTGCTATGCAGGAATCAGTCGTTTACATGTATGCTCTGGTCTTCTTAATTGGTATACCCTACACCCTCAAGTATGATGGTCATGTCAGAGTGGATATTTTTTACTCCAAAATGACTCCACGCAATAAAGCCTGGGTTAATTTATTCGGAACTGTTTTATTATTATTACCCGTCACCCTGTTTATTGCATGGGTCAGCTGGGATTATGTCATAGCGTCCTGGGAGATGCGTGAGGAATCAGGTGAAGCAGGCGGATTACCCGGAGTGTACTTACTCAAAGCGAATATTTTACTCATGACTTTGCTGCTGATCATTGAGGGAATCAGTCAATTTTTATTTAATCTGGCTTTTTTATTATCCGCAGATAAGTCAGTTTCAAACATTCAGGAAGCATCTTAATGGAACCCATGATGCCTCTCCTGCTATTTGCAGCCGTTTGTCTGGTGTTATTAATCGGCTATCCCGTTGCACCTTCTCTGGCGGGTACTGCTCTGGCGTTTGCTGCCATAGGTCTGCTAACTGATACCTTTGATGCCACTTTTTTAACAGCACTACCTAATCGTATTTACGGCATTATGACCAATCAGACTCTGATTGCAGTACCACTTTTTGTCTTTATGGGAGTTATGCTGGAACGTTCTAAGGTTGCTGAAGAGCTATTAGGCACCATGGCCGATCTGTTCGGCTCAACAAAAAGCGGCCTGGGTATTTCAGTCATTCTGGTTGGAATGCTGTTAGCAGCCAGTACCGGTATTGTAGGTGCTACAGTCGTCACCATGGGCTTACTTTCTCTGCCTATTATGCTCAAGCGTGGTTATCATCCCAGTATTGCAACCGGCACCATTTGTGCTTCAGGTACTTTAGGGCAGATTATACCTCCTTCAATTATTTTAATTTTACTCGGCGACGTTCTTTCTGCAGCTTATCAGCAGGCACAATTAAATATGGGAATTTTTTCACCGGAAACTTTATCCGTGGGCGATTTATTTGTCGGTGCTCTCATACCGGGTCTGTTACTGGTACTTGGCTATATTCTATATCTACTCTTCATTGGCTATACTCGTAGTGATTTGATCCCTGCACCGTTAAAAACAGGCAATACTCCTTCTGAACCCATTGCAGCAAAAGTGATTAAAGCATTAGTTCCACCCTTATTGCTTATGTTTTCTGTATTAGGCTCTATCCTCAGTGGTGCAGCCACTCCTACAGAAGCAGCTGCAGTCGGTGCGGTGGGTGCATTGCTTCTGGCGCTGTTAAAAAAACAGGCCTCCTGGTCAGTACTAAGAGATGTAGTACGCTCAACCACTCGGGTGACCAGTATGATTTTCTTTATCTTTATTGGTGCAGCTATTTTTTCTCTGGTGTTCAGGGGCTTTGGCGGTGACGAATTAATTGAAGAATTTTTATTAGGTGTGGCAGAAAATGATGCTGATAGTTTCCTCGGCTCTATTTTCCCCCAGGGGGCATTTGGTCCCATAATGATTGTTATGCTGGTGATGTTTTTATTGGGTTTTATTTTAGATTTTATTGAAATTACCTTTGTGGTGGTACCCATTATTGCCCCGGTATTACTGACCTTGGGTGTTGATCCTGTCTGGCTCGGGATTATGATAGCGATTAATCTTCAAACCTCATTTTTAACCCCGCCTTTTGGTTTTGCACTATTTTATTTACGTGGTGTAGCTCCTGACTCTGTAAAGACCACAGATATTTATAAGGGTATTGTTCCGTTTATTTTCATTCAATTATTAATGCTGGCAGCTCTGGCCTACTGGCCGCAATTAGCAACCTGGTTACCCGGTATTGTATTTAGTCCTAAATAATTAATTTGTAGAAGGTGCTGACTATGACTCATTTAACTCAACAGGCAATAGAATTTTTCCCGACAAAATACTGGCATAAGCTGGATGATGGTCGCGTGCAATGTGATCTATGCCCGCATTTCTGTCAGTTAAAGGAAGGCAAACAGGGACTGTGTTTTGTGCGGGCCAACCATAATGATCAGATTGTATTAACCACTTATGGCCGCTCCAGCGGCTTTTGTATTGACCCCATTGAAAAAAAACCATTGAACCATTTTTTACCCGGCACTCCGGTATTATCTTTTGGTACAGCAGGCTGTAATCTGACCTGCAAATTCTGTCAAAACTGGGATATGAGTAAATCCCGGGAAGTTGATATACTGGCCGATCAGGCATCACCGGAAAAAATTGCCCGTGTTGCCCACGACCTGGGCTGCCGCAGTGTCGCCTATACGTATAATGATCCGGTGATCTTTATGGAATATGCCATTGATATTGCCAAAGCCTGTCGGAAATATGATATTAAATCCGTAGCAGTCACTGCGGCTTATATCAATAAACAACCCGGTAAAGAGTTTTTTAATTATATGGATGCAGCTAATGTGGATTTAAAAGCGTTTACTGAAGAATTCTACCATAAGCTGACAGGGGGACACTTACAAACAATCCTGGATAGTTTAGTTTATCTTAAACATGAAACAGATGTCTGGCTGGAAACCACTACCTTATTGATCCCCGGAAAAAATGATTCTGATGAAGAAATTAATGCTATGACCCGCTGGGTGGTCGACAACTTAGGTACTGATGTACCCATGCACTTTACTGCCTTTCATCCTGACTGGAAAATGAGAGATATCCCTGCCACACCCGCTGCCACACTCACCCGTGCACGTCAAATTGCACTGGATAATGGAGTGCGCTACGCCTATACAGGAAATATTCACGATAAAAGCGGTGAAAGTACCTATTGTCATCACTGTGGTCAGCAGCTCATAGGTCGCGACTGGTATGTGCTTTCAGAATGGAATTTAGATGAAAATGGCTGCTGTAAGAATTGCGGCACCGCATGTTCCGGGGTATTTGATAAAAAACCCGGCACCTGGGGAGCAAAACGCCAGCCCGTATCTTTAAAATCCTTTGTCTGATTGTCTGGAGGACGCACATGCTAAGGCTGATCATTTTTTTAAGTTTTATATTAGTACTCAATCCAATATTTGCCGGACAGAAGAAGGTCTCTCTGGTGGAAACAGCTCCTGTAAGCAAAGGTTCATTAACTTCTTATCAAACTTTTATCGGCACTTTGCATTATAGTGAAACCTCCATAGTGGCTTCTCAGGTAGC
>DAOVUE010000144.1 GCA_030632745.1 Pseudomonadota bacterium
AAATGTCTCCAAACGCTACTAATGTGAGAACCCAACAAGAGGTTTTTGATGTAATCAAGATAGATTTGTCTGATGCTATTGAACGAATATTGCACCTGCCCGGTGTGGCTGATAAGACCTTTTTAGTGACCATTGGCGATCGTTCAGTAACCGGACAGGTTGTTCAGGAGCAGATGGTCGGACCCTGGCAGGTTCCAGTAGCCGATGTTGCGGTAACCTGCAGCGGGTTTCAGGAAACTACAGGTGAGGCCATGGCCATTGGTGAACGTACACCTATTGCATTGATTGATCAGGCCGCCTCAGCACGCATGGCTATCGGTGAAGCCCTGACTAATATTGCTGCTGCCCGGATTAGTCAATTATCTGATATTGTCTTTTCAGCCAACTGGATGGCGCCTGCAGGTCATAGCGGTGAAGATGCCGGACTCTATGAGGCTGTAAAAACAGTGGGTATGGAAATCTGTCCGCAATTAGATATTACCATTCCTGTGGGTAAAGATTCCATGTCGATGAAATCTGTCTGGAATGATAATGGTGAAGATAAAGCGGTGACAGCTCCCTTATCGCTTATATTGTCAGCTTTTGCCCGGGTTCAGGATGTACGTTTAACTCTAACACCGCAAATTAGAATGAACCAGGGTGAAACAGAACTTATCTTAATTGATTTAGGGGCAGGAAAAAATCGTCTGGGTGGTTCAGCTCTGGCTCAGGTTTATAAACAAATTGGTGATAGCTGTCCTGATCTGGATGACACATCAGTCTTTAAATCGTTTTTCACTTTAATTCAAACCCTCAATGCTAATAATGAATTGTTAGCTTATCATGATCGTTCTGATGGCGGATTATTTGTCAGCCTGGCTGAAATGGCCTTTGCAGGACATTGCGGGCTGGAGATTATACTGGATGAACTGTGTAGTGATGCAAATGACATACTAGCGGTTTTATTTAATGAAGAACTGGGTGCAGTCCTGCAAATCAGAACATCAGATCATGATATAGTTTTTGCTCATATTAAAGCCATGGGTCTGCAGGAAATGACTCATATTATCGGCAAGCCGTCAAAATCTGATGAAATTAATATCAGGCTTAAGCAGCAGCTTATTTTTACTATGGCACGCAGTCAGCTGCATCAAAGCTGGTCTGAAACGTCTTATCAGATGCAAAAATTAAGAGATAATCCTCAATGTGCTCAACAGGAATTTGCTTCCATTTTATTAGAGGACAATCCAGGTCTGCACAATGAATTAAGTTTTGATATGAATCAGGATATCTGTGCACCTTATATTAACACTGGTGTTAAACCTGTTATTGCTGTATTACGTGAGCAGGGAGTCAATGGACAGGTTGAAATGGCTGCTGCTTTTGAAAAAGCGGGGTTCCTGTCTCAGGATGTTCATATGTCAGACATACTCTCAGGAAAACTATCATTAGAAAACTTCAAAGGAATCGCTGCCTGTGGTGGATTTTCCTATGGTGATGTACTGGGTGCAGGAGAAGGCTGGGCAAAATCAATACTCTTTAATGAACAGACCCGGGATCAATTTCAGAATTTCTTTACTCGTGATGATACTTTTGGTCTGGGTGTGTGTAATGGCTGTCAAATGATGTCAAATCTGCATGAACTTATTCCAGGTACTGCTCACTGGCCTCATTTTGTAAAAAATGAATCGGATCAATTTGAAGCCCGTACCGTAATGGTTGAAGTTCTGCCGTCATCTTCTTTATTTTTTAAAGGCATGGAAGGTTCTAAGATGCCTATTGCCGTTGCTCATGGAGAGGGGAGAGCAGAGTTTCAATCCGCTGCTTCAGCACAACAGCTTATGGAATCAGGTTTAGTTGCTTTACGTTATGTTAACAATGATGGTTCAGCAGCAGAATCTTATCCTTTCAATCCCAATGGTTCTAGCAGAGGAATTACGGGTTTAAGCAGTGAAGATGGTCGCTTTACTATTATGATGCCGCATCCGGAACGGGTATTTCGTTCAGTACAAAATACCTGGCAATCTGACCATGTTACAGAAGATGCCGCCTGGACGCGAATGTTTAGAAATGCCAGGAAGTGGGTTGATTGATTAAAGAAACATAGAGACATTGTGTACAATGTCTCTATGTTTTATTTCTTCTATCAGCTGATAATACCCGCCTGTCTGCATTAATACCTGTCCTATACCCTGTACGGCGATCAATTTTTATTCTTCTTTTTTGTTCTTTTCTTCTATCTGCTGTGATTCCATCGGGCAATATGCTTTCATTTTCTATAGGTATCAGATAGCTGACACCACCTAATTTATCTATTTGCAATGCTAATTCTAATGCGTCAACCTGAGTTAAATCGTTCTTGATAATAATCTCATGGCCGGAGAAATGGTCATCAATTTGAACTTCAGATAGTTGAAAATGCTGTTTAAAATTAGATTTTACAGTGTTAATATCAAATTCATCAGTAATTTCACCTGAAAAAAGTAAATGAAACTGTGTCATTAAAAATTATATCCAGATTACTTTAATGCTTTGAAATGGCTTGAATTTATAGTTTTAACCAGCCATTAACCGTTTCTAAATCAACTCTGCTCAGTTCACCAGAGGCCTGTTTCAGTCTCAGGATATTTAAAACGTATATGTAACGGGAATCAGAGTGCTCCTGTTTGGCACGATACAGCTCACTTTGTACGTTCAGTACATCAACAATGGTACGGGTTCCAACTTCAAAACCCGCCTCAGTTGCTCTCAGAGCACTTTCGTTGGAAACAACAGCCTGTGCTAATGCTATAACCCGGCTGACTTCTGATATGACATTTAAATAACTGCTGCGGGTATTTTTTTCAGTACTTCTCCAGATTTGATCAAAGAAATCCTGACTACCTTGAAAGTCGTATTGTGCCTGCTGGGTTCTTGAAGTGACCGCATAGCCTTCAAAAATAGGCAGCGATACATTGACTCCAATAGTGCCTTCATGATGTTGTGGTGCAAAATCAGAATTGGGTCCATTACTTTTTAAATAGCCATAGGACGCTCTTAAACCCAGCGTAGGATAATGTCCGGAACGCTGCAGTTCAACATTTTCTCTGCTGGATGAAGCATCTTCCCTGGCTGCCAGTAAGGTATAGTTTCCTTCATGTGCCTGATCAACCCAGTGTTGAATGTCCTCCGGGGAAGGAGGATTCAGGGGAATTTCTTCAGCAAGGGGAACCACATCATCAATATATTGACCGGTTAACTCGCGCAAGGTTTCTTTAGCAATTAATAAGTCGTTTTCAGCTGCTATGACCCGTGCGTTGGCACTGTCATAACCTGCCTTTGCTTCATGTACATCGGTAATTGCAATAATACCGACTTCATAACGTCTTTCAGCCTGATCCAATTGTCGTGAAATTGCTTTACGTTCTGCTTTTTGAAAGCCTACATTATCAATAGCCGCCAGAGTTCTAAAATAAGCATCAGCCGTGCGAACAATAAGGTCCTGATGAGTTGCAGCTAAATTAGCGTCGGCTGCATTAATATTGATTTTAGAAATTCTATAATTAACATAATTTCGATTATCAAATAAACTCTGATCCAAATCCACACTATAACCACGAGCATTGAAGTTTACAGATGAGTTTTGCCCGCTAGGTTTATCATTATTAATTGCAGTTGATTCTGCCGACGCATAAATTTGAGGTAAAAAAGCAGCAAAAGCCTGAACTTTACCTTCTTTGACGGATTGTGTTTGAGAGATAACCTCTTGTAAAATCGGATCGGTTTCATAGGCCATGCCGTAAACTTCAAGTAAATTTTCAGCATATAAAGGAGTGGAAAGTGCTGTTAGTAAACAAGAAGCAGAAATTACCAGGCCTGCTTTAAAATTAGATTGATTATGTATATTTTTGTTAATATTTTTCATAGAATTTCTTTGTTCTTTTTTTGTTCTTTATAAATAGTAGCCGCTATAAATAGTAGCCGCTGATTTAAATTAGCGTTTAGGGACTTGGCAAAAATTAAAGTACCAAAATAAACCAGCAAGGTTGGTACTTTAATAAATGCCAAGTCCCTTATTCCGTACAAGAATTTTAATTCACCTGTGTACATCAAGGATAAATAATAACCTAAAAAAATGATTAATAACATCCTTTTACAATATTTTACTATAATAATTGTGAACGGAGTCAAATTGTATATTATTCTGTATTCTTTTTTACATCAGTTATGTAATTTGGCTCTGATTACTTGTTCTGACGGACAAACCTCCTACCCGTCAGTTATAGATAATTATTTCTCAAGATTATCATTTCTCCAGATCATCCTTTCTCCAAATTATCCAGGTAGCGTTCAGCATCCAGCGCGGCCATACAGCCGGTACCTGCAGAAGTAATTGCCTGACGGTAAACATGATCGGCCACATCACCGGCAGCAAAAACACCTTCGACACTGGTCATTGTGGCATTGGCATCAGAACCTTTCTGAGTTTGTAAATAACCATGAGCCATGTCTAATTGCCCTACAAACATATCGGTATTAGGCTTATGACCAATGGCAATAAACACTCCCATGGTTTCAAGTTCCTTAGTGCTTCCATCCTGAGTGTTTTTTAAACGAACTCCGGTAACACCGGCTTTATCCCCCAGCACTTCGTCAAGGGAAGCATTCCATTCGATATTGATATTACCGGTTTTGGATTTTTCTATGAGTTTATCAGCCAGGATTTTTTCAGAACTGAAATGATCACGGCGATGAACAATGGTAACTTCTGAGGCGATATTAGATAAGTACAGGGCTTCTTCAACGGCAGTATTACCACCGCCGACAACCACTACTTTTTGATTTTTATAAAAGAAACCATCACAGGTGGCGCAGCCGGAAACCCCGCGTCCCTTGAAGGCTTCTTCTGATTCAAGACCTAAGTAACGTGCTGAAGCACCGGTACAGATAATCAGTGCATCACAGGTATAATCAGCGTTATCACCGCTTAATTTGAAAGGTTTGCTGTTAACATCCACTTTATTAATCGTATCAAAAACTATTTCAGTATTAAAACGCTCTGCATGTTTACGCATTCTTTCCATCAGGTCTGGCCCCTGCAGACCTTCAACATCACCCGGCCAGTTATCTACTTCTGTAGTGGTCATGAGTTGTCCGCCTTGTTCCATACCCGTAATCAATACCGGTTCAAGATTAGCTCGTGAAGCATAAACGGCGGCAGTATAACCTGCAGGGCCTGAACCAAGAATTAATAATTTGCAGTGTTTAGTTTCACTCATAAAATAGCTCCAGTGGGTTTTATATAGCCTTTAGCCAAACTTGAATTTGGCCGCTACTATTTACATTAACATTATACAGTAACATTAAATTTCTATAAATAATGGTGGATAAATTTAAATTAGTTATTAGGGAAAAAATAACATAAACTGTATTATAGACAATAAATGGGGATTATGAAAAACAATTCCAGG
>DAOVUE010000075.1 GCA_030632745.1 Pseudomonadota bacterium
CAGCTCTGAGATGAAATATGATGGTACTAATATCCACTCTAATTATAATGGCTGGGTACAGAGATTAAACAATTCAATCAGAACTAATGTTTTCAACGGCAACCCTTAATTGCTGATTAAGAGCGCACTGGTGTCGGAGTCAAATGACAAAAGTACTGAGTTTAATAACCTCAAGAGGCACCGAGGTAAACATTCAGCCCTACTTGCCATTTGACTCCGACACCAACCTAAACCCATTAGTCAGATTTCACGCTTTTGATCTGTTTGTAATTGCTGCAAACAGATCTTTAAAGCTAAAGCGGGTGATGACTAAGCGCCGTGTCACCATCTTTGTAATTTTCTTAATATCCTGCCATGCTTTAAAATGACTTGCTCTGCGATTCTTATGATAAATCGTTGGAATGCTGACAATACTGGTATAATGCCCCTGCCAGGCAGCTTCTATAATCACTTCACTTTCAAACACAAAACCTTCACTATTTTTTAAACTGCCCAGCTTTTTTAACAGGCTGACAGGATAGAGTCTAAAACCTGACTGGCTGTCAGCAACAGCATAACCTGCAGCCCAGGATATCCAGAAATTTGCAAAACGATTGGCTAAAAAACGGCCCAGTGGCTGAGTTTTTAAATTCCTTTCCCTGGCTCCAATAATCAAACTCTGCGGCTGGCTTAAATAATTATCCAGCATGGCAGAAATATCTTCGGCCCTATGTTGTCCATCACCATCCATAGTAATAACAGCATCAAAATTCTGCTCTATGGCATAGTCAAAACCACGCCAGAGACTGGCTGCTTTTCCTGAATTTTGAGGATTGTGTACTATTTGAAATAAGTCATCACTGTTCATTGCCAGCAGCACATCAGCAGTTTTATCTTCTGAGGCATCATTAACTACTAATAACAGATCCGGCTGCTGCTTTAGAACACTCTTGATAAGATCTTTGATAGTGGCTTCTTCATTATAGGCTGGAATAACAATCATCCATTTGAGATCATTTCTAGCGCAGAGATTGTCCTGTGCAGCACTCATATCATACCGCCATTAATGGATATAACCTGCCCTGAAATATAAGCCGCTTCATCAGAGGCAAGAAAGCTCACCAGAGCAGCCACTTCATTTACTTCACCCGCTCGCTGCATAGGTACCATTTGTTTGATCTTTTCAAGGGGAAAAGCGGCTTCACTCATGGCGGTGTTTATAATCCCCGGAGCAACGACATTGGCTGTAATTCCACGCGAGGCTAATTCAATTGACAGGGACTTACATGCCCCCGCTAAGCCTGACTTTGCCGCAGCATAATTAGCCTGACCTCTATTACCGCTAATACCCGCAATAGAACTAATAGCGATAACCCGACCCCAGCGGGTTTTCATCATGGGCAGCAGCAAAGGCTGTGTGATATTAAAAAAACCATTTAAGGAAACATTAATTACATTATCCCATTGCAGCTTACTCATGCCGGCCAGAGGAGCATCCTGATGAATCCCTGCATTATGCACCAAAATTTGAATAGGCTGAGCCTGTGTTAATTCAGAAATATATTGTGAGGTTTGTGCAAAATCAGTTAAATCAAATTGAACCGCCCGGGCAGAACCACCCTTTGCTGCAATCTGCTCAGCTAAGAGCTGAGCTTTTTCAATATTTTGATGCGCATGGATAATGATATGATGGCCATCATCAGACAGACGTTGACAAATTGCCTGACCAATTTCACCACTGCCACCGGTAACAAGAGCGTATTTCATAAATTAACTTATATTAAAAAAACGGTTATTCTACCTGAAATCAGCAGTTGCTGCCTGCAATGAATATCAAATTGATAAGTAAAACCATTCTGATCACTCATTAATTGCTTAACCTTAATCAGCAGAGCTGCAGACGAAGAAGAATCAGCCTCAGGAAAATAAGGCGCATTTAACTCAATATTGCGTACAGTTGCAATATAACCCTGAGATGATTTTAATTCTGCCTTGTTTTCCTCTTGTTGCTTTTCTAAAACAAGAGAGCCGTGTACAGCCATTGCCTGTGCGGCGTATTCAATCCCATTCACCATAGCAATTTTGCCATTGATTCTAAGCGGATTATCAGCATCCCTATGGCTGACAGCCTGTGCTGTTAAGCTTGTTTCATCTGCTTGAATAATTTCATGCAGGAGACTCATGGTTCCGGCATGCGGCAGACGCCGTTCAATTTCCTTACGATTCAGTATTGACTGAATAAAAAAGGGGTCGGAGTCAAATGGCATATGAAGTCAAGCGTATTTTTAAACCCTGCTCAAAATAAGCTAATAAAATACTCTCATCACGCTGCTTAGCCATACTGTCCAGCAAAGGCAGCAGCATAGCCTGAGGATTTGATTGTCTTAAAGCTTCCATTGCCTGACTGGACATTTTCATTGCTGACTGAAAATTTGCTGCTGCTTCATTTATGCTGATATCCATTTGATACAAAGCATTATCAGCACTCTAGCTCAATCTTAAAGCACAGGAAAACTCTTGCGTAATGGGTACCAAAGAAGAAAACGATGCCGGCGGCACTTCATCATAACACAGCAGTAAACAATCCCGCTGTTGTTCATTATCGCTGCTGTTTAATTGTACTGCGGCTTCCAGCAAACCTGCGCTGCAGCTGTCATTATAAGCAGTAATACTGGTACTGGGTGTTTGTGCCCCAATGGCTATAGACCAGTAGCCCGAGGCTGCATTATGTACTGAATTGTGAAAACGTGTAGGAGAGACAGGTCGACCATCCATCGCCAGAGCCATGCTGATTTGGTGAAAGGTGCTTAAGTCACCATTAGCACAGGAAAAAATTTGTAAACACTGACTTAATTCATCGGCCGAACCCGTCTGCTGTGCAGCAGATAAAGCCAGTTGCGTCACTCTGCTGGCACGCCTTGTTTCATTAGCAGGCAATAGTGTGTCTAATTTTTTAGCAACAGGTTCAGCTGCATAGCACCTGGTATTATTCAATACAGCTGCCGCTTCATGCCAGTTTTTCATACCCGGGGCAACAATGCCTATGGCCTTTATATAGACTGTCAGCATGACTCATCATCCTGATCTTCATCTATTTCTTCGCTAAAGATCAGACAGCAGTTATTACCACCAAAGCCAAATGAATTACTTGCTGCAGTCCTGACGGGTACGTGTTGTTCCTTCATTAACACATTTTGTGAAAAAGACGCATCGACAGTCACAGTATTTAAACTCTTTGGCATAAAATTGTGCTCAATACTGAGCACACTATAAATTGCTTCTACTCCCCCTGCCGCACCCAGGGTATGGCCCGTCCAGCCTTTTGTAGAACTGCAGGCAACCGGACCGGGAAAAATTTGTGCTAAGGCTTTATCTTCCATTGCATCATTGACAGGGGTCGCTGTACCATGCAGATTAACATAATCTATATCTTCTGCTTTAAATCCTGAGCGGCTTATAGCCTGCTGCAGTGCCTGAAATGCACCCCGACCTTGCGGGTGAGGCGACGACATATGATAAGCATCGGAGCTTTCACCATAGGCACGCAGAAAAACAGGAGCAGACTGTGTGCATTCAGCCTTATCTGCTTTTTCAAGCAGAATAAAAGCCGCCGCCTCACCAATTGATAATCCATTACGATTTTTATCTGCAGGACGACATTTTTCCTGAGACACTAATTCTAATGCATTAAAACCGTATAAGGTGGTTAAGCAAAGACTGTCAACGCCACCGACAATAGCAGCATCACATAATCCCAGCTCAATATATCGGGAGGCAGCGGCAAATACTTTTGCACTGGAAGAACACGCCGTTGACACAACCAGTGCCGGCCCTTTGAGCTGATATAAATTGCGTACAAATTCAGCCACAGAAAAACTATTATGCTGTTCTCTAAAATGAATATTGCTGTCTAATTTACCTGAAACACGAAATGCTTCACTCTGATAAGCCAGTTCTGTATCCAGAATACCGGAAGTGGAAGTCCCCAGGAAAACCCCCACTCGCTCAGCACCATAAGTTAATGTTGCCTGTTTAATGGCAGTATTAAAGCCATCCTGCTGCAATGCCAGATAGGCGAGCTGATTATTACGACACTGGTAATCTGCTAAATGCCGCGGCAGAGTTTGTTCTTCTATACCGCTTACACGGCCAATATAAGTATCCAGTTCAACATCTAGAAAGTTATTTTGGCACAAGCCTGTCGTTCCACTGTATAAGGCTTCAAGATTAGCCTGATTTCCACAACCGGCCGCAGTGGTGACAGTATAATGTGAAAGCAATAGAGGTGATAAAGCATGAATTAAAGACATGAAAACTGATAATCATCCACAGGCAGCATAGCTATAAAAACAATATGACTAAATTATAACAGAAATTGGCTTAAAACTTCTGCCTTAGCCTTCCCCTTAGCTCTGGTATTTTTTTACTAATGCTTCTGAAGCAAGCTGTTTCAGCTGTTTCAATAATTTAAGTTCCTGATTTTTAATCAGCAGTGAATTTGCCTGAAAACGGTCGCCATAAAATAGACCTATAGGCTTATTTTTAATCATAACAGGAAGGATAATAAAACTCTCTGAATCAATAATTTGCTGATACCATGCAGGGATCTTATTAAAAATTTTTTCATCAGTTGAATCTGAAATATGAATATCAACTCCCTTACGCAAGGCTAAATGAAAAACATCTGCCTGATATTTTAGAGGAAATTGAAATTGCCTCAGATAACGATCATTAATGCCATAAGCAAATTTAGCTTCCATTATTTCCTTTTGCTTATTTACCATACACACCACAGCATGATCAAAATCCAGCGCTCTCTGCATGACGTCCAAACACAATCTAAAAATATCTGTAACACTATAAGAACCCATTAACAATGCATTAATATCATCAATACCTGCTTTCAATATTTCTTCCGGGCTTTGTTCCAGCGCCTGTTCTATAGTGTTATGAGCATCTTTAGCTTTCGGAACGATAATAATGCTCTGATCACTATCGGGAGGCCTTCTTTTGTCAGTGCTTTTATCACTGCTGAAATCAGCACTATCCTGTTCCTGAGCATCCTGGTTCAGACCTTCAATATTCAAGCCTTCAATAATAGATGACCTGGACATATTAATATTTAATATTGAATTAAGATCAGTTAAATCCTCTTTTGCCTGATCAGCCAAAGCCGTTAAATCACTATCTTTTAATTTTAACTGTGGTGTGTATTCACGCCATAACTGAACAGCCTGCATACGCCAGTCACAATTGTCTTTTTGTTCAATTAAATGAGTCAGCTCATTGGATAAACTGGTGACAGCATGCATTTGTTCATTATTATTTAACCGGCTGCGCTTGCTGTTTGCCCTGGCATTATAAGGTTCAATCGTATTAACAATGTAATACGGCAGTTTCCATTCCTTTGCAATCACGACACCTAAACGATTATAGCTAACCCCCAAAACCTGAATAGCTGCATTTTCTTCACTAAGTTTTTCTTCTGTGACTAATTTTTCAATTTCCAGTGATTCCTCATTAAAATAAAAAATACTCAGTAACTTACCCAGATTATGAAAAATACCACTCAAAAAAACTTCTTCTTTGTTGGCCAGCCCCACTTTATCTGCCAGATTTTTTGCAAATACGCCGCTATACAAACAGGAAACTATTTGATCTTTAAGCTGATTTGCCTGTGTTTTATCATGCAGATGATCAATTAAAATCAAACTCACCGCAATAGAGCGAATGGCATCAAAGCCAAGCATCATTACTGCCCGGGATATGGTTTTAACTTCACCTGCACCACGTCGATAATAAGCCGAATTAACAATTTTCAGGATCTTATTAGTTAAAGCAAAATCTTCTACAATAGTAGCAGCAAGCTCACTAAAACCTTTTTCATCTTCATCGACAATTTCATTTATTTTGAATAAGGATTCTGATAATGCAGGAAAATCTTTCTTACGTTTCATACGTCTCAGCAGAAACTCAACCGTTACATCCTGTTTTTTACTGGAGAGATTGACCGTACCCGCCTGGCTGGCCTGGTACTCATCAATTGCGGCATTAAACTCTACGCTGCTTTGATAACGATTCTCTAATTTTTTATCAATGGCCTTTAAAATAATACTTTCAAATTTATCATCAATATCCGTATTAAATTTTGAAGGTACAGGTAAAGAATCATGCAGTACTTTAGTGATAACCTGTTTAATACCCATAGCTTTAAAAGCAGTTTTCCCGGTCAGCATTTCATACAGAATAAGTCCTAGAGCATAAACATCATTACCGGCACTGATGCTTTGCCTGCGAATATATTCCGGAGGCATATAACGGGGCGTACCCAAAAAACCATCTGTTTTTGAATTTTGTCCGGAAAGGACACGGGCAATACCGAAATCCATCACCTTAGCAATATCATCATCATTAATTAAGATATTGGAAGGCTTTAAATCACAATGAATAATATTTTGCCGGCTGGCATAGGCAATAGCTTCAATAACAGGCTTCAGCAATGATAGAGCTGCTGTGACGGACATAGCTCTTTTTGACTTCATTATATCCGATAGTAATTGCCCACTAACATATTCAAACACCAGATAAGGATTATGTTCTTCATCTTCTCCGGCTTCATAAATTGAAACAATATTAGGATGTACCATCTTACTGATGGTACGGGCTTCTTTGAGCAGGAGTTGTTTGGTATCCACAGCATTGCTGAGATTTTCCACATGCAGTGTTTTAATGGCAACATTTCTTTGCAATACAGGATCAATAGCAAGGTGTACAACACCCTGTGTACCTTTACCCAGTGCTCTTAGCAGATTAAAACGACCTATTTTTTTTGTCACCATTCTCTTAACCAAAAGTATTAACCAAAGTACTTCTATAAAAAATTTAATATTACCATAGATAATGGTGGATAAATTAATAACTTTAAAGGAATGCTTGCTGCAGTATAAGAAAGGAGTGTTTAACAGGTATTCCTGTGTCAGAAATACCTGTAATTTACAGAGGGGTTTAAATTAAGCAGTGAGTGCTTCAGCTTTTTTATCATACCATTTCTTAACTTCTTCGTCCCAGCCATCCATACGTACGTATGAACACTGGCGAGGCTCGCTCACCATATTAGGATCTAAGTCAAGACCAATACCTTCAAGGTAATTTACCAGACCAATACGTTCAATCATCTCACCGGTACGTTCATGCTCTAGTGCATTTTCAGCAAAGAAATCAATCATTTCACCGGTTAATTCAACCAGGTATTCAATTTCTTCCATG
>DAOVUE010000387.1 GCA_030632745.1 Pseudomonadota bacterium
ATTGCTGGGTATAAGAAGTATAGGCCAGGGTCAAACCAATCAGGGCTGCTATCGGGGGTACAAGAGAAACATAATACCAGGCTTTTGACATATTGCTTATTACCTTAATTTAAACAAAAGGATAAATAAATGAAGCAAAAGTATATAACAATAGACAATTAATTAATAGCATACTATGCAGATTAGCTGAAGGCTCTTAATAGCTGATGGCTCTTAATAGCTGATGGCTCTTATCAGCTGATGGCTCCTATCCTATAAGCTGATGGCTCTTAATTCTGCTTTTTGACGTTGTTCAATTCGCTGTTGAGAAGCCAGATAATTTTCCAGCTGATGTTTATGCCGGGGAGGAAGATCAACCATACGGCCGCCTATATAAGTTCGTCTGCCGGGATAAGGCTCAAAATTGATAAAACGTACTTCCACATTACAATCAAAATGAATAAAGTTAGTTTCAATACGACATTTAACTAAACTTTCACCTACTTCAACCGGTTCAGGCCAATAGCCGTCAATGGTAAATAATACGCCATTAGTCGATAGATTGCTTACCTGTCCTGCATAAACTGAATCCGATATTTTAACTTCTGAAGGTGAATCAATATTGATTCTAAAACCTTTTCTACGCTGACCTTTCTGCAGACGTTTGGGAATAATCACTTCATATAGAATATCACCATCATCCAGAATAATATTATTCACTTTTGCTTGAAAAGAAAAGACTTCATGGTCATCGTTAACCTTTGTCATTAGGGTCACAAGATCATTTCTTTCCAGAATTAAAATACCATCAGGATTTTTTTCTGAAATAATAAGACTGTCTCGTTTAGTATCCATCGTCACTGCTTGAGAAATAATAGTCTGTCCGGAAGCTGTGTGAATAGTTAAATAACTATCCTGTTTAAGTTGATAGATAAATTCATCTCTAAGCAGCTTTTCCATCACCTGTTGTGCAGTTTCTTTTTTGTACATTTTTAAATTAAAAAAGTTAAACATAAATTATTCCTTTATCAACTTTACGACTCACCAGCTCAAATTGCTGCCGGCAATTTTTTTCCGCTTTATGCTGCTATACTGAGCCCCAATCCTTCCCCTGGTATGTTTGAGAAATACTTTGAACAGGATAAGACTCATCACCCCCCTCATTAAATATTTGTGCGAAGAAAGGGTTCATCTCTTCTGTTTGATTTATTGCTGCATTAAGTGCCCGCCGTTCAGGCCTCATTTTTGTTTGAATGTCTGATTCCTGCGGGTTTGGCGTAATAAAGTTTAAAGAGCCATCAACCAGTAAAGAGCCATCATCCGGGTCTAAAAAGTCATCAACCAGTTCAATTAGATGTTCACTGACATCCTGCTCTGTTTCATGTCGTACAGCAGAATTAGCCATAGCAGTAAATACACCTGAAATGCCACCTAATAAAGCACCAAACACTGCTCCACCAACCAGTTTTGCCCCTTCACAGCAATCATCTCCAGTCTGTTCACGATAATATTTTGATACCACAGGTAAGTGCTGCAGAGGATTCACCATATCCAGAACATCAGCAAAGGTAAAACCATCCTTACCCGAAAAGGGCTTATTTCCAGCACTATTATGTTCAATAGTAGTAGATGAATGACTGATTAACTGTTGTTGCGGTAATTGTTGTAATTCCATAGTAACTTTAACCATCATGAGTTGTTTTATTAGTGCAAAATATAAATATATACAATAACAAGCAAAAATTGAGCCACATATAAAATTACTTCCTCCTTTAAGCACTCAATTTGACACACTTCATCATTAACAACAGACTAATCGTTTAATATCGACATATTCATTATAAAATCATATAATCCAAACGAACGTCTGATTAAGGGTAATATTTCCTACTAGAAGAAATACTAAAATTATGATTACTGAATCCAATAATACATTACGAAAGTTTAATTTATTTTCTGATTTTGCTAATGAGCAATTTATCTATATCAAGAATAATGCATCACAAATGGTCATACCAGAAAAAAAAGTTCTGTTAAAACTTGGCGCTGAACACAACATTATTTTTATTTTACTGAAGGGAAGACTGAAGCTCACAGCCAGAGACCATAAAGAGGAAATTATTTCTGCTGACAGTAAGCGTGCAGCAAATGCAATTGCTCAGATTAGACCCAGTATGTATAAGGTTTCAAGTCTGACTCAAGTAACAATCATGACCTTATCAGAAGAAACTTTAGCGCATGCAATCGCCATGAAAGAAGCTGAAGAAGAAGTAACAGATTTTGATACCATCCATCCGCAAAATAAAACAACACCAGATACAATTCTGAGAGATATTCTCAACTTGTTACATAACGATAAATTAATTTTGCCCAGTATGCCGGATATAGCACTAAAAATTCGCGGTGCGGTTG
>DAOVUE010000132.1 GCA_030632745.1 Pseudomonadota bacterium
CTGACAAGCAGGCTGCACCACCCAGCTCATAAGATTGGGCAATTTCAGCGGGATTAAAATTTTCCCGAATCAGTCCTTTACTCGGTGAGGCTTTTTTAATTTCAGCAATCACAGCCGACTGCCCCGCAGCAATTTTATTTTCAATTGATTTGACAAAGCCTCTGGTCTTTGCATCACTGCCATTCAGCTCTTCAAGCACGGCCTGTAAGGTTTTTTCTGCACACAGGGCATCAACTTCTTCACGCTTACGTGTTAAAATTTTAACCAATATATCCGGTGGATTAGGATTACTCATGGATTACTCATATAGTTATTATCTTTTTAATTTTTGTTCGTTCTGTAGAGGCGTTGCATGCAACGTCTGTTCCGGCCCCACCGTAGAGACGTTGCATGCAACGTCTGCTCTATACATCAAAAGACTGCGTCAAATCAACTAATTGCTGCAGTTTTTCTTTCGCCGCACCCGATACAATAGCCTGACGTGCTTTCTCAACACCCTCTTCCAGAGAGGTACATAAGCCGGCACAATAAATAGCAGCACCGGAATTTAAAGTCACTATATCTCTGGCAGCCCCGGGGTTATCGTCCAGGACATCCATCAGCATTGCTAATGATTGTTCTGCGCTATTGACTATAATATCTTCAATATGACCCCGCGTCATACCAAATTGTTCCGGCGTTATAGTATAGTGCGTCACTTCACCCTGCTTTAGTTCACAGACGAAGGTCTCATCTGCCATACTGATTTCATCCATACCATCTGCAGAATGAATCACCATCACATGTTCACTGGATAAATTTTTCAGCACATGGACTAACGGTTCCAGCCAGTGTTTATCGAACACTCCTAATAACTGGTTGGCAGCATCGGCAGGGTTTGTCAAAGGACCCAGCAAATTGAACATGGTTCTGATGCCCATTTCCCTGCGTGGACCAATAGCATGTTTCATAGCACTATGGTGCAATGGTGCAAACATAAAACCAATACCTAACTCCTTAATACATTGTTCGATATGATGAGAACTGATATTAAGGTTAACGCCGGCAGCTTCAAGAATATCGGCACTACCGGAAGTACTGCTTACAGAACGATTACCATGTTTTGCAACGATTCCGCCTGCAGCGGCAACAACAAAGCAGGAGGTGGTTGAAACATTAAAGGTATGCAGACCATCACCACCGGTTCCAACAATATCAATCACATGTTGTCCATCGACTTTAACCGGTGTCACCAGCTCACGCATCACACTGGCTGATGCAGTGAGTTCATCAATGGTTTCACCTTTCATGCGCAGACCGACCAGCAAGGCCGCTATTTGAGCTGAAGTGCATTGACCCGTCATGATCTGACGCATCACATTTTCCATATCCAGGATATTAAGATCCTGATGTTCAACTACTCTTGCAATAGCTTTTTTTATATCCATAGTTATATTTGCTTCTTCTAAAGTAATAAAATTTGAAATCCGTACTATTGTTATTTATGGATGGTTAGTCGGGGCATGGCCCGAGTTACTAAGTGACTTAAAACTTACATATCCAGAAAGTTCTGTAACATTTTATGGCCATGCTGACTTAATATTGATTCCGGATGAAACTGAACCCCTTCTATTGCCAGCTCTTTGTGTCTGACGCCCATAATTTCATCGATCTGTCCACCTTCAGTTTCTGTCCATGAGGTCATTTCCAGACAATCGGGAAGGCTCTCTTTCTCAATTACTAAAGAGTGATAGCGAGTGGCTTCAAAGGGTGATTCCAGGCCATGGAATACACCTTTATTATTATGATGCATCATCGATGTTTTTCCATGCATGATTTTCCGTGCATGGATAATCTTACCGCCAAAAGCCTGGCCAATACTCTGATGTCCCAGGCACACTCCTAAAATAGGTAATTTCCCGGCAAAATGCTTTATGGCTGCAATGGAAATACCGGCTTCATTGGGTGTGCAGGGTCCGGGTGAAATCATTAAGTGATCAGGCGACATTTTCTCAATCTCTGCCAGAGTGATTTCATCATTACGAAAGACTTTAACCTCGGCTTTAAGTTCACCCAGGTATTGCACCAGATTATAAGTAAAGGAATCATAATTATCGATCATTATTAACATCTTATTCTCCCTTTTCCTGTTCTTCACATGCGTCATTAACATGGGAGCCTTCAGCTGTAGAGGAGCCGTCAGCGGTATACAAAGAGTCCAGCCCGCGTTCAGCCATTGCAACTGCGCGAAAAACACCGCGTCCCTTATTCATGGTTTCATCCCATTCATTACGTGGAACAGAGTCAGCCACTATACCGGCACCCGCCTGAATATGTAGTTGTTTGTCTTTAATTACGGCGGTACGAATAGCAATGGCAGTATCCATATTTCCGGACCAGGAAATATAACCGATAGCACCTGAGTAAATACCCCGTTTGACAGGCTCTAATTCATTAATAATTTCCATCGCCCGAATTTTTGGTGCTCCGCTCACTGTGCCGGCTGGAAAAGTCGCTTTCAATGCATCCATGGTACTCATATTTTTATTCAAATCACCTTCAACATTGGACACAATGTGCATCACATGAGAATAGCGTTCCACGATCATTTTATCAGTGAGCTTAACCGTGCCGATTTCTGAAACCCGTCCCGCGTCATTGCGTCCCAGATCAATCAGCATAAGATGTTCCGCCAGCTCTTTTGGATCGGATAATAAGTCTTTTTCCAGACGTTTATCTTCTTCTGCGGTCTTGCCTCTGGGACGGGTGCCTGCAATGGGACGCACAGTGACTTTCCCGTCTTCAACCCGGGTCAGAATTTCAGGAGATGAACCCACAATATGAAATTCATCTAAATCAAGGAAATACATATAGGGTGATGGATTCAGGCTGCGTAAGGCACGATATAAATCCAGAGGGGGAGCTTTAAAGGGTATGGAAAGTCTCTGCGAGATAACCACCTGCATTGCATCCCCGTCAACAATATAGTCCTTGATACGCTTAACTGCTGCTTCAAAACCCTGTTGGGTAAAGCCCGAAACAAAGTCAGTTTCTTTAACTTTGGTTATTTGATCATACGGCTTATAGGATGTATCAGACTGGCGTAAACGCTTGATTAAGTATTCCAGGCGCTCAGTCGCTTTTTCCCATGCCCGTTGCGCACTATTTTCTGCTTCATGCTTTTTTTCATCCTTTTCTTCATCAATATGAGCATGAACAATCAGATACAGTTTACCGCTCAGATTATCAAACACCAGCACTTCTTCTGACACCATAAGTAAAATATCAGGAGTCCCAAGTGGATCATCTTTATGGGTATTTTTTAATCTGGGTTCAATATAAGCAATGGTTTCATAGCCAAAATAGCCCACCAGACCACCGGTAAAACGAGGTAGATTTGATTGCTGTGAAAGGTATTCCGGGCTATTGTACTGCTGCTGGTATGCTTCAATCCAGGCCAGAGGATCGCTATGGGTCAGCTCTTCAATCAACTCGCCTTTATGAGAGACTTGAATCTTCTCATCTATCACCTTGATGATGGTATCGCAGGGCAGGCCGATAATGGAATAACGTCCCCATTTTTCACCGCCATGAACTGATTCCAGCAAATAGGAATAAGGTCCTTCAGCCAGTTTCAGATAGGCACTAAGAGGAGTGTCCAGATCGGCAAGAATTTCATAGACTACCGGAATCCGGTTATAGCCCTGTTCTGCCAGTTTTATAAATTGTTCTTTACTAACAATAGACATGATAATAACTCAATAAAAAAACAAATGTAAATAGGGTTCTTCAAATTATTGCGTACTTTTATACCCTCAATGGGCACCGGGGCAAGCCGTTAATAGCATTTACGGAGTATTGTTTCCGTGCTTTGAAGGTGCTGAATTAGTTCAACACTACCATCGTTCTTTCATTTGTTTTTTATTAAGAAATTGACTTTTCATTTTAATCGCTTCAATTTACAGCAGTTGTTTTAATTCCAGCATGGAATCAATCACAACATCCGGATGAGATTCATGAATATCCACGCCATGATTATAGCCATAGCTCATGCAGATAATTTGAAAACCTGCTGCACGAGCGGCTTTTACATCACTGATCGAATCGCCCAGCATTAAAGACTCTTCAGCTGAAACACCAAGTTTTTCTGCTGAGTATAATAAGGGTAATGGATCCGGTTTTTTCTTATCCAGTGTATCTCCGCTGACAATAGACTCAAAGTAATCAAACAGGCCGAGGTCTTTTAATAAAGGATGAGTAAATTCTGCTGCTTTATTGGTTACACAGCCCAGTCTATAGCCCGATTCTTTCAGATACTCAACACCTTCCTTCACACCCGGATAAAGACAACTTCGCTTGGAAGTATTCTCTTTATACAACTCCATAAAGATGGGATATGCTTTGTTGAACAGCTCATCATCAGGTTCACCATCCAGCTGACCAATCAATGCCCGGCGTACCAGACGCTCCACACCATTGCCTACCCAATGACGTACTTCTGCTTCACCATGCGGCGGCATATCAATTGCTTTGAGCATTTCATCAACACAAAAAGCCAGATCAGGTACACTGTCAACCAGTGTACCATCTACATCAATAAGCACCATTTTTGGTTTTCTAATCATATTATTTCTCTAAATCCAACATGCGAAGGGGTCGGAGTCAAATTTGACTCCGACCCCGTTTTAACTCTATTCTCTAAATTCGTTCTCTAAATTCATGCTCTAAATCCAGAGAAGAACTACTTACCCACTTTTGCTAATTCAGCACGCATCTGGTCTATAGTGTCTTTATAATTTTCTGTATTAAAAATTGCAGAGCCTGCAACAAACATATCTGCACCGGCTTCAGCGATTTCGGCAATATTATTGATCTTTACACCGCCATCAATTTCAAGACGAATATCATAGCCGCTGTCATCAATCATTTTACGTGCTTCACGTAGTTTGTTTAAGGTTTCAGGAATAAAGCTCTGACCACCAAAACCGGGGTTAACTGACATCAATAAAATAACATCGACCTTATCCATCACATGTTTCAAAATAGATAAAGGAGTTGCCGGATTAAACACAAGACCTGATTTACAACCTGATTCACGAATCAGTGATAAACTGCGATCGATATGTTCTGAAGCTTCAGGGTGGAAAGTAATATAGCTGGCACCTGCCTTAGCAAATTCAGGAATAATGACATCTACCGGCTTAACCATCAAATGAACATCAATATCCTGTTTGATACCATGATTTCTTAGTGCTTCACAAATCATCGGCCCAATAGTCAGAACAGGTACGTAGTGATTATCCATAACATCAAAGTGGATAACATCTGCACCACTGTCCAGGACATTAACACATTCTTCACCCAAACGAGCGAAATCAGCTGATAAAATAGATGGTGCAATTAATGATTTTGCCATGACAAATCCCCATAAAATGAATAAACTATTAATAATAGAAGAACTTAAATCACTTTTTGCTAATATTACATTAACATCAGCACTCAGTGACCTTTCATTCCTGAAAAATCTAAACGACTATTTTAAACGATAACTATCAAGATAACTATAAATATAACGAGCAATATAATGAGAAATATAAC
>DAOVUE010000355.1 GCA_030632745.1 Pseudomonadota bacterium
CAAAAAGACCGTATAGTGCCTTTACCGGAAAAACTAACAGGATATTTAGAAAATCCTCTCTAATGAGCCTACTTTTGGTAAGATGCAGTGGGGCTTAGGCATTCAAAGTAGATTTAACTGAGTTATACAAGGTTGAAATGTCCGCCATCTGGAAATGTGACAGAAATAACCGAGCACCATAAATTGGCACTAATAGGTTATTAGTATTAATTTATCTTCGCCTTAAATCCTCTGTTTCTTGGTATGAAGAATCAATAACATTATCCAGGCTTCTGACTGAAATAATGACTACGCCATTTTTAATGGGATATTTTTAGCATAAATCATTAATCAGGTGTTATTCATAAATGTCTCTTTTAGATCTTTTTGGTTCTTGCTCTTTCGCTCACAGTGAGGGAATGTGACGTAAGAGCAATTTGGTGTGAGGGTGGTAATTCAGGAGGCTTCGCCTCGTGGTGCCTACTTTTGGTTTGAGCCATGGATGGCGAAGATGAGCGATACATGGATGACCTTTGATAATTAAAAGATTGAGCGTCCTCCTGAATTATCACCCTCATACCGAAGTGCGTTTTTACACTCACATTCCCGAATGTCTCTTTCGGTTGTAAAGTGGGATAATTATTTTAAAAAGTACATAATAATTTGAGAACTCCATTTGCAAGTACCTCAGTATAATTAGTTTATTGTTTAAAATCAGCAGGAAATATTATTGAAGAGCTTGAATTTATAGTTAATAAACCCAATTTTACACTATTCATGGATTAATCAGGATAAAGTACATTGGAACAATATAGAGGAACAACAATCCTTTCAGTGCGTCGCGGTAATCAGGTGGTTATTGGTGGTGATGGACAGGTTTCACTGGGAAATACTGTGATGAAGGGAAATGCCCGCAAAGTGCGTCGTTTATTTCATGGTAAAGTTATTGCTGGTTTCGCTGGTGGAACCGCTGATGCATTTACCTTATTTGAACGTTTTGAATCAAAATTAGAAAAGCACCGTGGTCAATTAGTACGCTCGGCAGTAGAACTGGCGAAGGACTGGCGTACAGAACGGTCATTGAGAAAATTAGAAGCTCTATTGGCTGTTGCAGATGAAACTGCATCCTTAATTATTACGGGAAATGGTGATGTGATTGAGCCGGAAGATGGTTTGATGGCCATTGGCTCCGGTGGTCCATTTGCACAGTCAGCAGCAAGAGCATTGATGGATAATACGGAGCTTAGTGCGCAGGAAATTGTTGAAAAAAGTTTAACTATTGCGGCTGATATTTGTATTTATACTAACCATAATCATACTATTGAAGTTTTAGATATAGAAGAATCGTAACTTCTCAATAAGTCCGTGCAAACTTTTCTCTATTTACGTCATCCCCGAAGTCTCTTATCGGGGATCTATATCTAACAATAGATTCCCGATTAAAAACTTCGGGAATGACGGTATAATTTTAAGGATAGTCATGGATTTATTGAGAACTTACGAAGAATCTAACTAATATAATTTTGTAACAGGAGTTGAAACAGTCAATGTCGCAAATGACACCCAGAGAAATCGTTCAGGAACTGGATAAACATATTATTGGACAGGCTGATGCCAAGCGTGCGGTAGCAATTGCTCTAAGAAATCGCTGGCGCAGGAGTCAGGTAGAAGAGCCATTAAGCAGTGAAATCACGCCAAAAAATATTCTTATGATTGGGCCCACTGGTGTGGGTAAAACCGAAATTGCCCGACGTCTGGCTCGTTTGGCTAATGCTCCATTTATAAAGATTGAGGCTACTAAATTTACTGAAGTGGGTTATGTAGGTCGTGATGTTGAGTCTATTATTCGTGATCTTCTGGATATTTCAATAAAAATGACTCGTGAACAGGCAATAGCAAAAGTTCAGAATCGTGCCATGGATGCTGCTGAAGATCGGGTATTGGACATTTTATTGCCGCCCGCAAGAGGCACTTCTGATAATGAGACTGAATGGCGGAATGATTCATCAAATGCAGAAAATTCAACGCGACAGAAATTTCGTAAAATGCTGCGCGAAGGCAAGCTGGATGATAAAGAAGTAGAGGTTGATGTTCTGGCACCTTCAGTTGGAGTGGAAATTATGGCTCCTCCCGGTATGGAAGAAATGACCAATCAACTGCAGGGCATGTTTCAAAACTTAGGCGGCAGCGGCAAAACTAAACAGCGTAAAATGAATGTTAAAGACGCTATGAAGGTTCTAACAGAAGAAGAAGCTGATAAATTGCTCAATGAAGAAGATATAAAGCAGCAGTCAGTCGATAATGTTGAACAAAATGGTATCGTTTTTCTGGATGAAATAGACAAAATTGCAACACGTAGTGAAGGTCGTGGTCCGGAAGTTTCCAGGGAAGGCGTACAGCGTGATCTGTTACCATTAGTTGAAGGAAGTACAGTTTCAACCAGGCACGGTATGATCAAAACCGATCATATTTTATTTATCTGTTCCGGTGCTTTTCATTTATCTAAACCTTCTGATCTGATTCCTGAACTACAGGGGCGCTTACCCATCCGTGTTGAGCTCAGTGCATTGGATGTTAATGATTTCAGCCGTATTCTGGTGGAGCCGGATGCTTCATTAACAGAGCAGTATATTGCTTTGATGAAGACTGAAAATATTAGCTTGAAATTTGAAGAAAGTGCTATTGAGCGTATTGCAGAAGTAGCCTTTACAGTTAATGAATCCACTGAAAATATAGGTGCCCGTCGCTTACATACCATTCTGGAACGTCTTTTAGAATCAATTTCATTTGAAGCATGTGACAAGTCGGGTGAAAGCTTAAGTATCGACGGTCAATATGTAGACGATCAGCTGGGTGAATTAGCAGAAGATGAAGATTTGTCACGCTATATTCTATAAACAATTAATGCTGGAAGTCTTATATCAGCTTTCCAGTATGAAGATGAAA
>DAOVUE010000072.1 GCA_030632745.1 Pseudomonadota bacterium
TCTTTTGTCAAAAACAATAAGGAAGAATATCTTTCCAGCGACGGAGTACACCCTAATTCAAAAGGACACAAATTGCTTTACCAAAAAATAAAACAAAAACTTTCAACCTTAATTTCTTAGATGTACCTGTCCTGTAGTAAGACTTGTTTTGACAACTGCAAGCTTACAAGCTTATGGCCACTTTTCTGGCTAATTCCATCATTCGGTTGACATAACCCCATTCATTGTCATACCAGGCATAAATTTTAACCTGTGTTTCATTAATGACCATAGTAGACAGAGCATCGATAATTGAAGAGCGGGGATCATTAACATAATCTACTGATACTAAAGGGCGTTCTTCGTAGCCTAAAATACCTTTTAACTGATCTTCTGATGCTTGCTTAAAATACTGATTAATTTCTTCTGCTGTGACGGGACGTGATGCCTCAAAAACAAAGTCAGTCAGGGACGCATTGAGTAACGGAACTCGTACTGCATGACCATTGAGCTTGCCTTCTAATTCAGGAAAAATCTTCGTAATAGCCTTGGCTGAGCCTGTTGAGGTTGGAATTAATGATTGACCACAGGCTCGTGCACGACGCAGATCCTTGTGTCCTTTATCCACAATGGTCTGAGTGTTGGTGATATCGTGTATAGTCGTCATACAACCATGTTTTATTCCCACTTTTTCATGCATTACTTTAACAACAGGTGCAAGGCAGTTAGTGGTGCATGATGCAGCCGTCAGCAGATTATGTTTTTTTGCATCGTATAAGTGATCATTGATGCCGTAAACAATATTAAGAGCACCTTCAGTTGGTGCCGCCACAATGACCTTTTTAACACCTTGTTCAAAATAGGTATTGAGAGATTCAGGTTGCTTATGATGCTTGCCGGTTGCTTCAATAACAATATCACATTGAGACCAGTCGGTGCTATTAATGTCCGCATGAGAAGAATGAGATAAAGAGTGACCATTAATGATCACCTGGCCATTATCTGAAGAAACGTCCTGATCCCATATTCCATGTGCTGAATCAAATTTGACAAGATGTGCTGAACCGGCAGCATCCGTTGCAATTTCATTAATATGGACAAACTCAAGTTCGGGTATATTCCAGCCTGCACGTAATCCAAGTCGACCCATTCGACCAAAGCCATTGATTCCAACACGTATAGTCATTTAGTTTTCTCCAGATAATTAAAGTTTTTTGTTATATGCCATTTCAGATATCTAAAGTGATGACTTCCATTTCTTCGTATTCCTTTGTTACTTCTGCATAATCAAACAGTTCAGTGCCGGGATGTGAAGCGGTTGCACTGGCACAAATAATACCCAAACGTAATGTTTCTTCGGCTGTTTTATTTTGATAAATTGCTGATATCATTCCTGACATAATAGAATCACCACAGCCAACGGTTGATTTAATGCGCATTTTGGGAGCATTGCAAAAAAGACTATTTTGCTGAGTGACTAATAGAGCACCTTGTTGTCCTAAAGTTACACAGACATTCTGAGCACCTTTGAGCTGAATTTCACGTGCTGCTGAGGCCACTTCTTCAGCATCTTCCAGACGTCGATTGACTATAGATTCCAGGACAAAACGATTGAGTCGCAGGAGATAGGGGCTGGATTTCAGTACATGCTGTAATTCTTCTCCATTGCTGTCAACAATGACTTTACAGTTTTGCCGGCTGATTGTATCCGTCAGAGTCTGATACACGGTTTTATCAACACCGGGGGGAATTGAACCTGTTAACACTGCAATGGTATTTTGGCTTGCTTTGATAAACTCATCAAGGATTAGTTTGCTGATATTTTTTGGAATTTCCGGTCCGATGCTGTCCACTTCATATTGGCCATACGGGTTCTTTTCCTGCACTATAGCATTTAAGCGGGTTTCACCATCAACATTGAAATAATGATGACTGCCCAAAAGCTTATCACCTAACAAACGCAGTAACAAACGGCCGCTTTCGCCACCAATAATATTGTAACAGCTGCAGGGCATCTGCAGCTCTTTCAGAGATCGGGCAACATTAATGCCATTACCCCCGGGATAGTAATTTGTCTGGCTTGAGCGGATCTTTTGGTTAGTCACTAATTGATCAACTTCATAACTGATGTCTACAGAGGGATTTAATGACAAAATAGTAATGGGGTTCTCGTATGATGCCGCTGCCTGAGACTCGTTTTCCGGTGACATAATTTCTCCTGACATTTATAAAATACCGCCTTTACGTATAATGCTGCGTCCCGTCATAGAAGGGGGCTGCGGCAAACTGAGCAGATCCAGTACTGTGGGAGCTATATCGGCCAGACTTCGTCCGATGCCCAATTTAGCCGAATCCTCACCCATTAATAACATGGGAACGGGATAAACCGTATGTTGTGTATTGGCTTCTCCGCTAATGGGATCGACCATTTCATCACAATTACCATGATCCGCTGTCAGTATAATTTTCCAGCCTTTTTTCAGGGCCGCCTGAAAAACTCTATGACCCTGTAAATCGAGACTTTCTACTGATTTTATGGCAGCATTCAACTGACCTGTATGCCCAACCATATCACCATTGGCAAAATTTACAACAATAAAACTATACTGATCACTATTAACGGCTTTGATCACCTCATCTGCAATGCTTTCAGAACTCATTTCAGGCTGTAAGTCATAGGTCGCAACCTGGGGTGAGGGTACAATTTTTCTATTCTCACCGGGGTAGGGAGTTTCCCTTCCGCCATTAAAGAAATAGGTGACATGCGAATATTTTTCTGTTTCGGAGCAATGAAATTGTTTTAATCCGGCATCACTGATCAGTTCAGCTAATACATTTTCAGGAATATGGGTTTTAAATAACACCGGAAAGGGAAAAGTAGCATTGTATTCAGTCATGCAGTAAATTTTACGTACGCCGACATTTTTTCTGTCGAAGTCTTTAAAATCAGGTAAGCCTATAGCTGCTGATAATTGTCTTGCCCGATCACTGCGAAAATTGAAAAATAAAGTCGCTTCATTTTCAGCAATGCCATGATATCCCTGAATGACGGTGGGTTGAATAAATTCATCTCCTTCACCCCGTTCATAAGCGCTTAAAATGGCTTCTTCAGCTGTGTCAGAAGTGAGACCTTCAGCCATGACAATGGCATCCCAGGTACGTTTGGTTCGATCCCAGTGTTGTGCACGATCCATGGCACAATAGCGTCCACTGACAGTCGCAATTCTGCCCTTGCCGATTTTGTCAAAGGCTTCTTCAACCATTGGCAGATAGTTTAATGCGACTCTCTGTGCGGTGTCGCGTCCATCGGTGATAAAATGCACAATGGGCTCAATATCGATATGCCTGAATAGATTTAATATGCCCAGAAGATGTTCTATATGAGAGTGCACACCACCATCGGATACCATACCTAATAAATGAATTCTTGTGCCCTGCTGCTGCTGCAATTCCAGCCATTCAGGAAGCTGCTCAAAACTATTATCATAGATGCTGTTGGCAATGCGCACCAGATCCTGCTCCAGTACACGTCCGGCACCTATGGTTAAATGACCCACCTCGGAATTTCCAAACTGACCATCAGGTAAACCTACTGCAAGACCGGAGGCCTGCAGCACGGTATGAGGATAAGAAGCAAAATAATGATCAAGATGAGGCGTTTTGGCCAATGTCCAGGCATTATATGCCGGACTGGGGTTGACACCAACACCATCAAATATTGCTAATAAAACAGAACCTGACTTCACTTATTCTTACCTCATTGATTAGTGGCGGCATATCGAATGAGGTGATTTCTAATCATCAGATCTCTATACCGGTTATTTGGGTTTAAGATTTTATACAATCTTCACGCCATAAACAATCATCTTGATTACAGGAAGCAATTACTGATGTTGCATAACATGCATTGTTTCCTTCTTCATTATGCTTGCAAAAAGGGATTATGTTGTTTTTCATCTTCTATAGTGCTGTATGGGCCGTGCCCGGGAATAAACTGATAATCACCCGGCAGGCTAAATAACTTAGTCTTAATAGAAGCAATCAGAGTCTGGTGATTTCCCCCGGGGAAGTCAGTTCTGCCAATAGACTGTTTAAACAGCACATCACCCACCCAGAGTGTTTTTGAAGCGTGGTGGACAATAACAACATGACCGGGAGTATGTCCCGGAGTATGTAATACTGCAAATTGTTCCCGGCCTAAAGTTAGTGTATCAGCGTCGTTTAACCACTGTGTGGGTGTGAATTTTTTTACCAGAGGGAAATTAAACATCTTACATTGATCAAGCAGTGCATTCAGCAAAAATAAATCATCCTTATGAGGACCTATAATGGGGATGTGATAACTTGAAGCTATTTCTTCAGTACCGCCAACATGATCCAGGTGTCCATGTGTCAGCCAGATTTGTTTCAAATCCAGCTTATTGTCTTTTACAGCAGACAGCAGGACTGAGACATCACCACCCGGATCAATTAATGCAGCCTGATGAGTTTGATCACACCAGATCAGACTACAGTTTTGTTCATAGGGGGTGACTGGAATAATTTGAAATTTTAGCATACTGATTTAATTTAATGTTCCGGGAAATTAGTCTATGGATTTGTCTTATTATACGTGTTTTGCTAAAAATACGGAAAGTTTTTGCTAAAATGCCTTTATGTCAACATGCTTGTATTAAGCAATATTAGAAGTATAATGAGAATCATTCTTATTAATGGTTTGTGGGATTTATGAAACAGCTTCTTTTGGAATTTTTAAATAATTTTTGGCTTTTGCTCAATTCAATTGCCTTTTTTATTTTGCTGGGTGTGTTGATTGCGGGTTTGTTTAAATTGCTGCTGCCTGATGCTTTTATCAAAAAACATCTGGGGCAGCATAATATTATGTCTAACCTCAAAGCAGCCATATTAGGTATCCCTTTGCCTCTTTGTTCCTGTAGTGTTATTCCCTTTGTGAGTGCCTTAAAAAAAAGTGGTGCTTCGAGAAGCTCTATTCTCACTTTTTTAATTTCAACACCTATTACCGGAATAGATTCTATAATGGCGACCTATGGTGTGTTTGGCTGGGTGTTTACCCTTTACCGGATCATAAGTTCTGTGGTGATTTCATTAGTGGCCGGGTTATTAACTTTGCTGCTGCTTAAAGAAGATAAGGTTGATGATGCAGAAAAAAATCAGCCGGGTTATCTGATCAATAAAAATAATGCTATGAACTTGAAACCTCAGACTCATTTAAATTACCAAGTCTCTGGCAAACTGCAGAATATTAAAATCAAAGTTGTTGATAAACAAGATAAATTAAATTTTTTTCAGCAGGTGATGTCCTATGCATTTGATGATATCTATAAAGATATCGCACGCTCTCTAATGATTGGCGTATTTATTGGAGCATTGATAGTTACTTTTATTCCTGAAAATCTAGCAGAGTATATTTCATCTAATCCACTATTGAATTATGTATTAGTTTTGCTGGTATCAATGCCTTTATATATCTGTGCCACCTCATCCATACCTCTGGGACTTTCTTTACTAAGTGCGGGTTTTTCACCGGGAGCCAGTTTTATCTTTTTGACTGCAGGCCCTGCTACTAATACCATTACTATGAGCATCGTGCTGAAAACACTGGGCAAAGGTGCTCTGATTATTTACCTGTCATCGGTTATTACAGGCAGTATCCTATTTGGTTATTTTTTTGATTATTTCTTCTCAGAGAGTTTTACTCAAATTTCACTTTTTCATGAACAGGATGAAGATGCAGGATTTATAGCTCAAATATCATCTGTGCTTCTTATATATCTATCAATTAAATATAGTTTTAACCAGAAAGCTAAATTAATAAAAGCCGGCGGCAACTGCGGGGGTTGTGCTCAGTGAACATTCGGGAATGGTGCCTGGTAATAAAATAAAAGGCCCCGCATAAAGCGGGGTCATTAATAACTGTTCCAATTAAATTTCTTAAGGCGTTATTGGCTTTTGTTAGAAAACAACGCGGGAAGAACTACGGCAATATCTATAACTCATGGGAACCACGGCCAGTTATTCCAGCTGTAGGTGTCATCAGTTGTTACCGGTAGTCCCTGATATTCAGACCAGCCATCTTTGTCGTCACCCTCTATTTCACCATCGTTGTCAAGATCCATATAAACAACACTACTGGTATTACCTTCGCCTTTACCGTTATTACCCTCATTCACTATTACCTCTCCATCCTTAGTGAATCTGGTAACGACAGTAACGTTTTTGCCATCACCGTCACGCGCAATGACTTCTCCATCGCTGGTATAGACAACCTGCGGTTTGTAACGTCCCACATAGCCCTGCCAAATGTTTCGTACGTTCGTAAAGGGAGTTCCATAATCACTGCTAGAAAGGATATTAGCTGCAAGGACACTGCGGTACCCCGTACGACAAAGAGTATAAATATTAGCGTCATAATCGAGTCCAAGTTGATCCCTCAACTCCTCCATTGCATCATAGAAATCCTGTGGTTCCTGTGCTTCGTAACCCGGCCATGACGGTCTACCGTAAACATGTGGAAACGGAATATTGTAGGCGAATTCTGGATGACCAGGATTGCCATCTGACCAATTCCCTTCGTATTCCTGAACAGCACGAACATCAATGATAATGCCTTCCTCATAACGAGCGTCATTCAAAACAGCGCTCATGTAGGTTTCAGCCGCACTGATTTCTGAGTGATAATAGCGTGGCAAGCTATAGCGATTACCGGTAGCGTCTGCAAAAGCAACGGACGCTGCTGTAAAGCTAATGGCTATTGAAGCACAAACAGCTGTCTTTGTTATTATTTTTGGTATATACATAATTTCCCCTCTTAATGATGTGTATTGTTGCAACTGACTCAATCGGTTTAAGAAACAATAAAAAAGAAACAGGCATTACTAACTATGAATGCCTACTGTGTCTTTTAAGAATTTCATTTCTATTGGAAGTTACAACATCTAAGTCAGGTAACCCGGCTATCTTCTTTATAATTATAATTGCACTGAAGATCCGAGGCTTTCCGGCCCTGCCTTGCAGCGGGTTGGCTTTTTCTGGCTGGTAAAATAAGCTTAGTAGAACGATTTTATTTGTCTATAGAATTTTCATATGAATACGCCTCAATTAAGAAAAAAGGGGTCAAGTATCATATTAATTAATCATTTTATTAATTGTATTCGATAACACTTCATCTTTATCCAGTAGACACTTTAATTTTTTAATGGTCGTTGGGATACTGCTAAATCAGGTTTCCAGTAAGCGGACACTTCGGAATATTGCCGTATTGTATAGAACCATTGACAGAATTATAATAGCTATACTTTTACTGACTCTGGTAATTATTATGTATTTAA
>DAOVUE010000280.1 GCA_030632745.1 Pseudomonadota bacterium
GAAACGTTATACTCACTATCCGCAAATTGTTTTAGGCATGGCCTTCAGCTGGGCCATACCTATGGGATTTTCTGCTCAGTTAAATGATATACCCGGTATAGCCTGGCTTTTGTATGCTGTGACGATTCTGTGGATAGTGGCTTATGACACGATGTATGCTATGGCCGATCGGGATGAGGATTTAAAAGCCGGAGTTAAATCTACAGCTATTATTTTTGCGCATAAAGATAAATTGATTATTGCTGTTATGCAAATTTTATTTCTTATGGGTATGCTTACAATTGCCTGGTTACTGCATGCCGGAATTTATTTTTATATGGGACTACTGGCTGCTGCAGTGTTCTCTTTATATCAGCAATATTTGATTCGAGAGCGTGAAAAAAAATGCCTGCTTTCAGGCATTTTTAAATAATAACTGGCTTGGACTGGTTATATTTTTAGGGATTTTTCTGGATTATTCTTTTTAAAAAAGACGTTGCATGCAACGTCTCTACTATTATCCTGTTTCGTAACGATGCCAACTGAGGAATCCAGGATTACCTGACCACTATAAATAAAGCTGAATTACCACGATGAATATTTAAGGCGATAGGCTGATTTTTTTGTTTCTTTAATAGTTTAGTTAATTTTTCTAATTCTTTAATGGAATTGACCTCATGTCGATTGATGGCAATGATTCGATCATCCGTACGTAAGCCTGACTGCCAGGCAGGGGAATGCTTTTTAACGTGTAAAACCTGTAAGCCCTGAGCATTGATACTCTGGCCAAAAACTGCACCCGCTAAGGAAGAGTGCAGTTTTTGGGCATCAAAACCATTTACTCCTGTTTTTGCAGGAGATTTATGAGGAAGAACTTCACCACCACCGATAATGGCTTTGATTGTCAGTGTTTTTTCTCCACGAAGAATGGTTAAAGCGGCACTTTCACCGGGTCGTTTTAAGCCGATAGTATTGCGTAGCGCCGCAGCATCTTTAATTTTACGTTCATTCACATGAGTAATAATATCCCCTGCTTTAACTCCTGCTTTGCTGGCTGCAGAACCAGGAATGACCTGCGCTACTATAGCACCATAATTTGTATCAGCTCCAATAGCAGATGCCAGTTCAGGGGTTAAATCCTGTATCTGTACACCGAGCAACCCACGTTGAATTGAACCATGCTGGATAAGCTGGTTCATAACGGATTTGGCCATATTGACCGGGATGGCAAAACCAATACCTATATTGCCGCCACTTTGGGAAAAAATAGCAGTATTAATTCCAATCAGCTCACCGTGTAAATTAACCAGTGCTCCACCTGAATTTCCCAGGTTAATGGAAGCATCTGTTTGAATAAAATCTTCGTAGCCTTCAATGCCTAAATTGCTGCGTCCTAAGCCGCTGATAATACCGGATGTGACTGTCTGACCCAGGCCGAATGGATGGCCGATGGCCAGTGCAAAATCACCTACACGTAATTGATCAGAGTTGGATAATTTAATTTCAGTTAAACCGGATTCATTGACTTTAAGTACAGCAATATCGGTCTGAGGATCGGTTCCTATCAGTTCTGCAACTAACTTGCGTCCATCTTTTAGTGTGACTAAAATTTCACTCGCATTATCAATAACATGGTTGTTAGTGAGAATATAACCCTTTTGTGCATTGACGATAACACCGGAACCCAGGGCATGAGACGGCTGCTGTTTATGTTGTGGAATATCAAACTGGAAAAAACGTTTAAACAAAGGATCGTTAAGAAAATCAGGTAATTGACTCTCTCCATGACTGTTTTCGCGGTAACTTCCCTTGGTTGAGACATTAACCACAGCAGGAGTGACTTTTTCCAGCATGGGAGCCAGAGAGGGGAGTTCTCTGTTTTGACTATCATGCGTGGGCAGAGCCTGTATATTATTAAATAAAAATACTGCAGCTATCACTATTGCTGATAAAGGAATTAGCAAATTTTTGCTCATAAGTTTTGTTTTCATAATATTCTTCCATATGAAATTTTAAGTGTAGAGGCTTAGACAGATAAATATTGTTTTAGTTTAACTTTGAGTATAGTTCATTTAAATCTAATAATCCTTACGTGGATTAAATTGACTGATTTCCTGCATCTTTTTATAAAGCTGTTTCAATTCATCAGTATCGGCTTCAGGAGTCATGATTTGTAAAATAACATATTGATCGCCTGCGTCTTTGCCGGGTAAGCCGCGTCCCTTTAAGCGTAGTTTTTTCCCGCCTTTGGTATTTTCGGGTAATTTCATCTCAACCGTACCGCCTAAGGTTGGAATGGACAATGACGTTCCGAGTGCTGCTTCCCAGGGGCTTATAGGTAACACCAGACTGATGTCTTTTTCATCAACGGTAAAATGCTTATGTTTAGCAAATTTAACTTTAAGTAATAAATCACCATTGGAATGTGTCCCTGCACTCCCTTGTCCGCTAAGGCGAATTTTCTGGCCTTCTTTAATTCCTTTTGGAATCTTCACCTTAAGCTTTTTATTACCGGATTCTCCGGGAATGCGGAGATTAATAGTACGATTGGCTCCATGATAGGCATCTTCCAAAGTCACAGATATGCTGACGGTCTGGTTTTTTCCTTTAGGATTACTTGTTTGCCGGTTTTGTTGATAAGCTTGCTGTGAAAAATTATTGCCATCAAATTGCCCGCCACGGGCATTATTAAACATTTTGTCAAAAATATCGCTGAAGTTTCCCTGTCCAAATCCACCAAAATTATTGCCTCTGGCCTGCCCACCAGGCGGCGGCGTAAAACCACCACCAAAGGGGTTGCCGTCAGCCGAACCAAAGCGATCAAAATTTTTGCGTTTTTCTTTGTCTTTTAATACATCATAGGCTTCATTGACTTCTTTAAAGTGTGCTTCAGCATTTTTGATTTTACTGACATCGGGATGATATTTTCGTGCCAGGCGTCGATATTGTTTTTTTATTTCAGCATCGCTGGCAGTTCGGCTTACACCGAGGGTTTTATAGTAGTCTGTAGTGGCCATTGGTATTAGTTTTTAAAAATAGTGCTCGTAGTGATTTAAGTTCAGTTATAATATGGGGATTAATTAAAAAAAAAAAATGATCGATAAGCCATTAGCTGGTAAATAGTCAGTCCTCAGCTGCTGTATTGATATAAACGGGTAATATTATGCTCTCAGAAAAACAAAAACAATTTATTTTTAAACGCTCATTGTTTCAGAAAATTTCATCTTATTTGGCCTGGAGTATCGGCAGTTCGGCTGCAATGGCATGGGGTCTGATGTATTGGTTTAAACCTGAGATGGTAAGTCCTCAGACTGTTTTAGCCATTTTAAAAGAAAAAAATGACAGTGGTGTGGATTTAACTCAGCTAACGGATATTTCTGTTCTGGCAGTCACTGGAGTGACCGCCATTTCTGCGTTGTTTTTAATGATTATAGTGCTGGCTTATGCTATGTATTCCTGGAATAAAAAGGAAAAACAATATCTGGATATTATTGCCGACCTGGAAAAGGATCGGTTTTAAGTAGGTAACAACAATTATTTTAACATTTGCTTGTCTATTTTCCTCCCTTCGGCGTTATGACTTAAGCCACATAGTTCACTATGCCTCAAGTCATAACGCCGAAGGTAGAAAACTATCCTGCGCAAATTTTGTTAAAATAATTATCGTCACCTACTTAGAGCTGTTTACCCGGCACATCACTGAGCGCAGC
>DAOVUE010000064.1 GCA_030632745.1 Pseudomonadota bacterium
CATCAGAGGTACTTGCAACACATCAGATTTCGCTACCATCTCGCGGCCCCCCGACAGTGCGTAGGAGCAGGGGGATTAGTAACTTTATGATTATCAACAATTTAATTTTACAAAAAAAAATCCCCCTCAGTCCCCCTTTCACCCGCAAGGGGCACCGAGGGAAAAAGGGGGAAGCTAAGAGCAGTTTTGCAAGTACCTCAGCATTGTAATTTATATGACATAGGCTAGACTGTACTGTAGAGAGCCTTCAGCTAAATAAGAGCCTTCAGCTAAATTAAGAGCTTTCAGCTAAATTAAGAGCATCCTTAAAACCTAATAAGATTATATTATGGCTAAAATAATTGTAAAAAATTCAGAAGGGATGAAAAGCCCTTTTCTAAAAGGCATCCTGACCAGTTCACTACTGGATGCAGGGATTGACTTTAGCCTGGCTTATGAACTGGCCAGTACTATAAAGCAGACAATCAATGAAAAACGACAGGTAAGTACCTCAGAATTACGTGATATCATCATTAGTCAACTGAAAGATAATGCGGATAAAGAAGTTCTGGAACGTTTTTTATCGGCGACCAATATTTCTTCCACCATCATGATAACCAGTGCAGAAGGAGGGGCAGTACCTTTTTCCCGTTCTCAGCATCGATTATGTATTGAATCCAGCGGCCTTTCCAGTGATGAATCCACCTTAATTACGATGAATATTTACAATAAGTTATTAAATAAAGGATATTCTGAAATATCTAATAGTGAACTGGGACGCATGACCCACCAGCTATTATTATCTGAGATGGGGGTTAAAGTTGCTGAACGCTACCTGGTCTGGGCAGATTTTTTACATAGCGGTCGTCCGCTGTTATTATTTATCGGCGGTACTGCCGGGGTAGGTAAAAGTACTATTGCAACGGAAGTGGGACACCGTTTTGGTATTGTTCGTACCCAGTCTACAGATATGCTGCGTGAAGTGATGCGCATGATGACCCCGCAGCGTTTATCACCCGTACTGCACGCATCATCCTATAATGCCTGGAAAGTTCAGCCCAATATCAAGGCAGATGAGCAGATGACTGAGCAATTACTTATATCCGGTTACCTGCAGCAGGCTGAGTTATTATCAGTGGCCTGTGATGCCATAATAAACCGTGCCGTAACGGAAAAAGTATCCTTAATTATGGAGGGTGTGCATATCCATCCGGGCATGCTCGAAAAAATACCTCAGGATGACAGCATTATTATTGCACCCATTATGTTATCAGTATTAAAAGCCGGTAAATTAAAAGAACATATCAAGGGACGCAGCAAAGAAGTTCCTGAGCGACGCTCTAAACGTTATCTGGAACATTTTGATGAAATCTGGGAACTGCAATCTTATCTGATTGCCCAGGCCGATCAGCATCAGATTCCCATTGTGTCAAATATTAATAGAGAAAAAGCCATCCAGGAAGTAATGAGAGCAATTAATGATATACTATTCCCCTATTTTTCTCATGATATCGAAAAGGTTTTTCCGCTATGAAAGCAACAAACAGCAGCATCATTCCAAAACAGGTAAAAGCTCACAGCCATGCTAAATAAAAACAACAAGGGATTAATCATTGTTCTTGATGGTCTTGGTGATCGCCCGATTGCAGAATTTAATGGTTTGACACCATTGGAAAAAGCTCAGACCCCTTTTTTTGATCAATTGGCAAGTCAGGGTATGAGCGCAATGGTCAGTCCCCTGACACCCGGAATCCCCGTCGGTACTCACATCGGAATGGCGGTATTAATGGGTTTAGCACCTAAGGATATCGCTCACCTGGCAAGAGGCCCTGTAGAAGCTGCAGGCATTGATATATCTGCACAGCAGGGAGATGTTATTTTACGCTGTAATTTTGCTCATATTGAAGCAGATCAAAATAGATTTAAAGTTCTGGATAGAAGAGCCGGAAGAATCAATCAGCATACCAATACACTGGCAGAGGCACTTAATTCAATTAAACTTCCGCATGGCATTAAAGCCCATTTTCAAGCTGCGACTCAACACCGGGCCGTATTGCATTTACAGGGAAAAAATTTATCTGCAGATATCAGTGATACAGACTGCTCCCGTATGATTCCAGCTGATGTTCAGCCCTGCAGACCTTTAACGGAAGATGACGCAGCCATTCAAACAGCTGAAGCGATCAATGATTTCAGTCACCAGGCACATCAGATTCTGCTCCAGCATCCTGTCAACAAACAACGCATCAAGCAGGGAAAAGTTCCTGCCAACGGTATTTTGTGCCGCAGTCCCGGACAAGTCAATTCTGTGCATAATTTACTCAACTATTATAAGGTAAAAACGGCGGTTATTTCCGCCGAAGCAACCGTCATAGGTCTGGGCAAACTATTTGGTTTCACTACTATTAACCAGCCGGAGTTTACCGCGCTGGCTGATACCGACTTAAACGCAAAAGTTGAACAGGCTCTGCAGGCACTGCAGACTCATGATCTGGTTTATCTGCATATTAAGGGAACTGATATCTGTTCACATGATCATCAGCCGCTACATAAAAGTCAGTTTATTGAAAAAATTGACCATGCACTTTCCAAAATTGATATCTCTGATAAGATTATCGCCGTAACAGCCGATCACTCCACAGATACAACTACAGGGCTGCATAGTGGTGATCCCGTCCCCTCAATCTGCAGCTCCCCTTATGGTCGTCGCGATAAAGTGACCTGCTATTCAGAGCAAAACTGCATGGATGGAGGTTTAGGGCGACTCTCTTCTAATGCATTTTTATTGACCATTTTAGATCAAATGGGAATGCTGCATAATTTTAAAAAAGAAGATGCTCCCTATATAGCCCCTCTTCACATTTAGTGCATCTATGCGAACCATACTGCAAAAAACAATATCTCAGCAGCGTCATATTCTGATAAAGCTGCTGAAAAAAACCATCTCAACACTGGTGAAAACTTTATCAGAAGATATTTCAAATTCTGATAAACTTGAAGCTCATCTGCAGGAAGCATTCCCGGTTTTTGAATATTGTAAATATTTATACGTCATGGATAGTCAGGGGGTACAGATCACCAGAACTATTTCTCAAAATTCTACTGATACTAAAAGCCTGGGACGAGATCGATCCTCACGACCTTATATGCAGGGGAATTTTGCTGAGCATCATTTCATTCTCTCAGAAGCTTATATTAGTAAGCACAATAAACGCCCTTCTATCACCGCGATCCATGTCATCAAAGATCCACAGGAAAACCTGCTCGGTTACCTGGGGGTTGATTATGATTTACGTGAACTTCCCGGCACCAACCATTTATATAAAGAAAATTATAAATGGCAGCAGATTAAAGGCGATCCGGCTATCCGTAGTGCTTTGTTTTCCCAGCAGAGGTTACAAAGTGATATGGATATTAATATTGATAATGTTTTCGCCCTGATGCAGGAATTAATTTATGAACACGGGGTTTTTCATGGAAAATTTCATTTTTCCAGCAGCCGAACCACTATCTGGTTATTAGATGACCCCTACAATTATCGGCTTTTGAGTATGAATGAACTGAATGATCCCGATATCTGCCTGGCCTATCCACGCCATAATTATTCTGCTTTAGCAACTATCCCTAAGACAGATATCCCTAAAATTTTTGACTATTTCCGGCAATTACGCTTTGCTGATGAAACCATTTATTTACGTGCCGGTTCACTTAATGTGGTGAACGGTATGATCAGCCTGAATTTTTCCTGTGATGGTTCTCATTACCTGCACTATAAAGAGTTTCTGGAAAAAGGCATGTCTTTCTGGTTTGGTGTCAATGATGACGAGGTCGATCCGTTTCGATATGATGAAGTTATTGAAGGCATTTGTGAAAAAGGCTGTGATTATGTCTATGACTCCATTAAACAGCATCGACAAGGAATTATTATTGATGACTTAATTGATATCCCGCAAATTGAACAGGATAAGATCATTAAAGAACTCGAAACTATTATGCAGGTCTATGCACATTAATTCTTAACGTATTAGCATAGCATAAATAACTGTCACAAAAATGTCACAAAAATGTCATAAAGACGTAACACTTCCAATTTATACTTATTCATTCTAAATCTATTGATAATAAAATCATTAAGGACTAAAAATGAATAAAAGCCAATTAATTACTTCCTGCCTTCTTTCTCTGGGTGTTTGTATGACAGCAACTCAGGCATACGCCCGTACTGTCATTCAGAATAAAGGTTCGGACACACTGGTTAACGTTGCTCAAGCCTGGGCAGAAGAATATAGAAACATTGATTCTAACGTTGCTGTTGCTGTTTCCGGGGGTGGTTCAGGCACAGGTATCGCAGCTCTAATCAATGGCACTGTTGATATCGCTAACGCCAGCCGTGCAATGAAGAGTAAAGAAGTTGAACTGGCAAAAAGTAAGGGACAAAATCCTATTCAACACATCGTCGGTTATGATGCCTTATCAGTTTTTCTGCACCCGGACAACCCTGCCGATACACTGTCTTTCTCTCAGTTACAAGATATTTACGCTCGTAAAGGAAAGGCAACTAAATGGTCTGATCTAGGTCTGACTGTTCCCGGATGTAAACAGGACAAGATCGTTGCGGTAAGCCGTCAGAATAATTCCGGTACCTATGCTTATTTCAAAAAAGCAGTATTAGGTAAGAAAGGCAAGTTCCGTCAGGGTACTCTGGATATGCATGGCTCCAAGGATGTTGTGGATCTGGTTGAAAAAACACCCTGTGCTATTGGTTATAGCGGCTTAGCTTATGCTAATGAGCATGTCAAAATGGCCTGTATTGCCAAAGAAACTGGCGGAAAATGCGTTAATCCCAGTGTAGCAACCGCCAGTGATCGTACTTATCCTATTGCCCGTCCATTGTTCATGTATACCAATGGTGAACCTACAGGTGAAACTAAAAAATACCTGGACTGGATATTAAGTGATGTCGGTCAATGTATTCTACTCAAAAAAGGTTATGCACCAGTCAAAGATGTTACATGTAAGTAACAGGAAACAGGGGTCGGAGTCAAATGGAACTCCATTTGACTCCGACCCCGAGCCTACTCACCTCCCCCCTTATTTAGTCTTTTGGAGTTTTATATGCCCTCTCATCTGGAACAACGCCTTGAAAATGATTTGAATACTATACGCAGCAGGGTAATAGAACAGGCTCGTAATGTACAAACCGGTGTTAATGATGCAGTTCGTGCTTTGCAGACCGGTAATCATGAATTAGCTTATGCCACCATTCTCAATGACCATCCTATTAATCGAACGATGCGTGAGATTGATCGCTTATGCCATAAATTTATTGCTATACACCTGCCCAGCGGAGCACATTTACGTTTACTGTCTTCAATCATCAGAGTGAATATTGAACTGGAACGTATGGGAGATTATGCCGTTATTATTGCCCGGGAAGCTATTCAGTTAAACACCCCGCCTAAAGGCACTATGAGCAGAGAAATCGATCGTCTGGCCGCTGAAAGTCTGTTAATGCTCAAACAGGCCATTAATTCATTTGAAGAATTAAATGCTGAGTTAGCCCGCAGCACGATGATCATGGTTGGGGGCATGGAATATAACATGGATGTTATTTATGATGAAATTGCTCAGAATACTCAAAAACAGAATATCAAAGATACTCTGGCATTATTTGTTATATTTACCCAGCTTAAGCGAGTGGCCGATCAGGCAAAAAATCTATGTGAAGACACGGTTTTTGCCGTCACCGGAGAACAAAAAGCAGCCAAAGTCTATAATATCTTATTTATAGATGAAGACAATAGTACCCTGAGTCAACTGGCAGAAACCATTGCCAGAAAAAATCATCCCGACATTTGTCATTATCGTAGTGCCGGCCGTACACCTGCTGCAACAATCAGCCCGCAGTTAATCAGCTTTCTTGATTCAATGAGTGTAGATTCATCTGCTTTAACTACTACCGGACTGGCTGATATCAGTCAACATGAAATTTCTGAACAGCATGTGATTATCAGCTTACAGGGAAACGTCACTAGTTATTTTGAGAAAATCCCGTTCCATACCAATGTGCTGCAATGGGACGTAAGTTCAGAGTCAGAGTCAGAGTCTGAGTCTGAGGAACAGGATATGGAAAATCTGTACCGGACTCTGGCTTTGCATATTAAGGATTTACTGGAGCTGTTACTTGGTGAAGGGGCTTAGAAAATGGCAAAAGTAAAAAATAGTGAAGCAATGGATGACTTATTCGATAAACGTAATGCAGACTGGTATTTTGATAAATTAGTCCAGTTTATTGTTTTTATCAGCGGTATATCAGCCATTGTTTTTGTAATCGGTATCTTTGTTTTTGTGACCACGGAGGGCATGGGCTTCCTGCTGGACAGTTTTAGTTTCAGTGAATTTTTTGGTTCTGAATACTGGGATCCAAGCGACGAAGACGCACCGGAATATGGTATTTTAGCCTTGATTGCCGGTACTGCCAGTGTCACCGGTCTGGCCATGTTAATCGCCATTCCATTTTCTTTGGGGGCAGCCATCTATATTGCTGAATTTTCCACAGGAAAAACCAGAGAATATTTAAAAGTACTGGTAGAGCTTCTGGCTGCCATCCCTTCAGTCGTCTGGGGTTTTATCGGTTTGTCCATTATGAATCCTCTGATCATCGAGCTGTTTGATGTTCCTGTCGGACTGACTGTACTCAATGCCGGAATTATTCTTGGCCTGATGGCCGCGCCGATTATGACATCCATTGCTGAGGATGCACTTAAAGCCGTCCCTGATCGCTATAGAGAAGCTGCTGAAGCACTCGGTGCTACCCGCTGGCAGGTAATTTATAAAACCGTATTACCGGCAGCAAAAAATGGTCTTTTAGGTGCCATACTGCTTGGAGTTGGACGCGGCTTTGGTGAAACCATGGCGGTATTGATGGCCACCGGTCATGCGGTTAACATCCCCCACAGCGTCTTTGATTCAGTAAGAGCATTAACGGCTACAATCGCCGCTGAACTGGGTGAGACTGCTGTTGGTTCAGAACACTATCAGGTGTTGTTTACCATTGGAATTTTCCTATTTCTGATCACTTTTATTATCAATCTGACTGCTGATCTAATTGTTCGCGGTATTAAGAATCAATAAGAGCCCTCAGCAAATATAGAGCTCAGGTGAAAACCTGACTTAAGACACTTTTTATTAGGTAAAGACAATGGCTATAGAAACCCATTTTGAAGAATCTCAACTAAACCAGAAAAACAAGAAAATACAAAATCTGTATCGTAATCTTTTTCTGCTGATGACCCTATTACTCATACTACCGGTATTAGTCATTCTCGGCACACTGATCGTTAAAGGCGGTTCAATGATTTCCATTGACTTTCTTTTTACCGATCCCGTTAATGGTATGACCGAAGGCGGTGTTTTCTCCGCTTTACTGGGCACCGTCTGGCTGGTCACTCTTGCCTTACTTGTTTCTGTCCCTCTGGGTATTGCTGCGGCTATTTACTTAAGTGAATATGCCTCAGAGAACTGGTTTACCCGTGCC
>DAOVUE010000213.1 GCA_030632745.1 Pseudomonadota bacterium
GCATTTGCCGGAGCAGCGGCCGTTGCGGAAGATCCTTCCACTATTTACTTCAATCCTGCCGGTATGATGTATTTAGACGGAACCCAGTCTACAGTGGGTATGCATATTATTAATTCCAATGCTGATTTTAATGACAAAGGCAGTACTAATCTGGCCTATGCCGGTGTGCCTCAGGGCGGTGACGGCGGCAATTCAGGTGATGTTTTTTTCATACCCAATTTTTATTATGTTCAGGATTTTGCTGAAAAATATAAATTTGGTTTAGGCATTAATGCACCTTTTGGCCTTGGAACAGAGTACCGCGATGGCTGGAAGGGGCGTTATACTTCTACAAAATCAGAACTGAAAGCTATTAATATCAATCCTTCCGTGGCATTTCGTGCGAATGAAAAACTGGCCATTGGTGTTGCTATGAATATCCAATACATGGATGTCACTCTTAAAAAAGATATTTATCAGGCGGCATTAGGACATAGTGATGGTCGGGCTAAAGTTAGTGGTGATTCCTGGGGAATTGGTTTTAATTTAGGCTTTATCTATGAACTGACAGCACAAACCAGACTCGGCATGCATTTTAGAAGTACAATTTCCCATACTATTGATGGGGATGCCCGATTTAAAAATATATCACCTTATATTGCCGCACTGCCAAACCTGGCCAATCAGGATGCTGAAGCAGAGCTGGACACTCCTTCCACTTTTTCTGTCAGTATGACTCATCAACTCAATAACAGATTAACTCTATTGGGTGATGTAACGTATACCACCTGGAGTAATTTTGACGAATTAAGAGTAACGGGTGATAACGGTGCCATCGTGTCACTGGTGGAACAAAACTGGGATGATGTCTATCGCGTAGCCCTTGGAATGAAGTATCAGTACAGTGATCAATGGATCTTCAGAACCGGTATTGCCCATGATGAAACTCCTATTGATGATGATTATAGAACCTCAAGAATTCCCGGAGATGACCGCTTATGGTTAAGCTTCGGAGCCAGCTACACAGTCTCTGATAGTTTAACCATTGATGCGGGTTATTCATATCTATGGGTAGAAGATGCCAAAATTGATGAAGAATATAAACTGCTGACAGGCAGCGGCACCTTAAAAGGTGAGTACGACTCGGATGTCAATATTCTCAGTGTTCAGGCCACCTGGAAGTTTTAGTTTTTTATATGCCACCGTAGAGACGTTGCATGCAACGTCTTTCTCTACCCCCCAGGCAAATAAAAAGCCCCTTTATCTACCGACTAAGGGGCTTTTTTATTAATCAGTTTTCACTCAATTAATTGAGTGAAAATTAACTAAAATGGGGAATTAAGCTTTCTTGATTAAGAACTCAAATTTACCACCATTTTCACTGCTTTCCATCAGTTCATTGCCTGTTTGGTTAGCAAATGCTTCAAAATCTTTTACTGAACCGGGATCAGTTGCAATAATATGAAGAACCTGACCAGCATCTAATTCTGCTAATGCTTTCTTGGCACGTAAAATTGGAAGTGGACAGTTTAAACCTGAAGCATCTAATTCTTTATCAAAATCAGCCATCTATATTTCCTCACTATCGAGTCTGTAAAATTAGTAAAAACTGATATCAGTCTATCTGTGCTAACAGAAGCAAACCGGACATCAGCGTATTAACCAGTGTATTCTAATATAATTTGATGGTAATTAACAAGCCTACCAAAAGAGATAGTTCATTTAAGAAAGTTCATTTAAAACAAAAATTACAATGCACAACAAAAGATAATCCGCCTGTCTCCAGCTATCTATTGATCAATAGGCAGGCCCATTCTAGCCCAGGTAACAATACCACCGCGTAAATTATAAACATTATCAATACCTTTTGAAGTCATAAAGGCACATGCCTGTGCCGAGCGGGCACCTGTTTGACAATAAAAAATAATTTTTTCATCACTTTTTTCACCATTTTTTTCACCGCTACGGAGTTCATCTATTTTTAACGGAATAACATGTAATGGAATATTTTCAGAACCTGAAAGCCTGCCTCTTGCAACTTCAGCAGGTGTACGTACATCAATTAACCTGACATTATCCGCTAGAGTGTCCAGTTGTTGACTTAATTCATTCACATCAATTTCTTTTATGTTGTACATAAAAAAAGAAGCCCCCTATACAAAGCTAAAACATATATTGTAGAATCAGATTAACCCGGTTATCAATTGACCATCAGCTAAGTTGATAGCTTAAAAATAAACATTCAATTATATACTAATATAGATGGTTTTTTCAAGTTTTTATTATAACTCAAAAATAAACCAAACTTTCTCGTCCCTGGCTCTAAAAAATATCTTATAATTGAGAGAAGTACTTGCAAAACTCGTAACTTCTCAATAAGTCCGTGACTAACCTGGATATTACATATCGTCATCCCCGAAGTCCCCTGCATTCGCTAGGGGCAGGCTTTTTATCGGGGATCCATTTTTAGCAATAGATTCCCGATAAAAAACTTCGGGAATGACGTATTGAAGAGTTTTGCAAGTACCTCGAGAAATATAACGAAGTCATCATCTGTAAAGAACTTAATCAGTAACTCAGTTGTCTAATAACATAAATATAAATTAAGTAAAGACTATGAAATATTTTTTTAAACATTTTAGCATCATTTATCTCTGTATTAATTTAACAGCTGCCCCGCTTTATGCCCTGGATATTGAATTACCTGACTTAGGTGCATCATCTAGCATTGCCCTTACTCCCCACATGGAAGAACAAATTGGCCGGGAAATTGCGACTCAAATTCGAAATTCCCATCAGATTATTGATGATTTAGAGCTCAACGAATACCTGCAGAACCTCGGCTATTCATTGGTGGCCAATAGCGATGATGCCTATCAGAATTTCCATTTTTTTCTGATTTCATCAAAACAGATTAATGCCTTTGCCACTCCCGGTGGTGTAATAGCTGTTTATAGTGGTCTGTTTTTAACCACGGATACTGAAAGCGAACTGGCTTCGGTAATAGGTCATGAAATTGCTCATGTAACACAAAGACACCTGGCCAGAAGTTTTGAAAAAGCCAACCTGCTCAGCGTACCGATTATGGCCGGCATGCTTGCCGGCATTCTACTGGGGGTAGCTAGTGGATCTGGAGATGTAGGAGTTGCCTCCGCACTTGGGCTCTCTGCTGCCGGACAGCAGGCACAAATCAATTATACCCGTGCTAATGAAAAAGAAGCGGATCGAATAGGGATGACCTATTTAAGTCGTTCTGGATACGATCCATCAGGAATGCCGGGCTTTTTTCAGAAACTGGAGCGTAAAAACCGTTATGGCGGAAAGAATTATCCGGAATTTTTGCGTACCCACCCCGTTACCATTAATCGTATTGCAGAAGCAGCACAACGGGCTGAGCAATATAAAAAGGAAATGGTGCGTTTTAATAACCCGATTAACTACAATTTAATGAAAGCTAAATTAACAGTACTAAGTACATCTAATATCAATAGAACAAAACAATATTTTAAAGCAAAAATAAACCTGCAGGATCTAAAACCGGCTGATTTAGAACAACAGCCCGAAAATTATTATGGTTATGCTCTTGCTCTTTTTATCGCCAGGGACTATCAGCAGGCAATTAACCTATTTAAAAAGCTGCATCAATCAGATCCGGCAAATAATTCCTATATTGTCGCCCTGGCTAAATCCTACATAGCGAGTGATGACCCCTTATTGGTTAAAAAAGGCATGAAACTATTTGTGGATGCATTAAAGAACAGACCTTATAACATTATCCTCACCGTAAATTACGCTTATGCCCTGCTGCAATCAGGAGAAATAAAACAAAGCATAGAAATATTAGAAAGCTATAATAAAAATAATTTCAAACACCCTGCTGTTTACAAATTACTCTCTACAGCATGGGGAAAAAATAAAAATCTTGTTAAGGCTCATATCGCTGAAGCCGAGTATTATTACTTAAGCGGCCTGCTTCCAGCAGCAATAACACAACTTGATATTGCCCGAAAAATAACAAAACGAAATGATTTTTATACTCTGTCAAGAATAGATGCCAGAAAACAAGCCCTGGAAGATGAGAAGGAATTGTATGAGCTGACTGAATTTTGAGGGGGGTATGCCGAGGAAGGTATTGCGGATTTCCATAGAAGACGGTAGCTTCTCAATAAGTCCGTACAAACTTTACTCTATTTACGTCATCCCCGAACTTTACTCTATTTACGTCATCCCCAAACTTTACTCTATTTACGTCATCCCCGAAGTCTCTTATCGGGGATCTATATCTAACAATA
>DAOVUE010000317.1 GCA_030632745.1 Pseudomonadota bacterium
CCCTAATACAGTGACCACACATTTTAGCAAAGTACCCGGGCCAATGCCGCAAGCTGATAAAGCAATCATTTCACTGTCTTTATAAAGTCGGCTGAGAGCCAGCAAAATAGATAAAAATAAAGTTAACGGGAGTATTAAAGTCAGGCTTTCTATATTTTTTAATGCAATCAAGGCAAATAAAAAATCAATGGAAATTTTACCATTGACAACCGCAGCTAAAGATTTTAATAATTGAGTACTGATAATAATTAAAAAGATAACTAAGAAAACGCCAAAAAAAGTCCTGAGTAACTCTTTAATAATATAATCTCGAATAATCAAACTTTCACCCTTGCTGATTTAACCTAAATAACTCAGTTAAATGCCTTATTCAGGCTGTTTTTTTTAAATTAAATGTTGTTTTATACTGGATTTGTTAATTTATTAAGCTAAACTACGTATATTATAAATTTAGAAGCCATTAGCTATAATTAAAAAGCCCCTGCTAAAAAATACCTTATACAAAGCAATTATACCCGTTATGGAGCAACTATGGAATTTAATGTAAAGAGTGGTAGTCCTGAAAAACAACGCACTGCCTGTGTTGTAGTAGGAGTTTTTGAGCCCAGACGTTTATCCCCTTCGGCACAAAAACTGGATGATGCAACTGATGGTTATATTTCCAGTTTAATTCGCCGCGGTGATCTGGAAGGAAAGCCGGGACAATCTCTGCTGTTACATAATGTACCGAATACCTTATGTGATCGTATCTTGCTGGTGGGCTGCGGTCGTGAACGTGAATTAAGCTTCACTCAATATAGAAAAATATTTTCTCATGGCGTCTCTATTCTCAATGAAACCGGATCCATGGAAGCGGTTTTTTATCTTACTGAATTACCGGTTAAAACCTGTGATATATCACAACGAATCAGGCATTCTATTGAAATAACACAAACTACTTTATATCGTTTTGATCAATTAAAAAGCAAAAAAGACACCACTCGAAGACCCCTGAGAAAAATTGTTCTTACCGTTTCTAATCGACGTGATTTACCCGATGGTGAACAGGCAATACGTGAGGGTATGGCCATATCTCAGGGCATTAAATTAGCCAAAGATTTAGCCAATATGCCGGGTAATATTTGTACTCCCTCTTATCTTGCAGAGAGAGCCGTAACTCTGAGCCGAGTTTATTCAAATCTCAGCACTGAAATTATAGATGAAGAAGAATTACAGAACATCGGCATGAACGCATTTTTGTCTGTTTCCAGAGGCAGCCGGCAACCCGCTAAATTAATAGTCATGAGTTATCTTAATGGTAATCCTGATGAACAACCTGTCTGTCTGGTGGGTAAGGGAGTAACCTTTGACTCAGGTGGAATTTCATTAAAGCCGGGTGCCGCTATGGATGAAATGAAATATGATATGTGCGGAGCTGCCAGTGTTTTAGGCACTATTAATGCTATTGCTGAACTGCAGCTGGAAACTAATGTTATTGCGATTATACCTGCCACTGAAAACCTGCCGGATGGTCTGGCAACAAAGCCCGGAGATATAGTCACCAGTTTATCCGGTACCAGCATTGAAATACTCAATACAGATGCAGAAGGACGACTTATTTTATGTGATGCTCTGACCTATTGTGAACGCTTTAAACCTGCTGTTGTTATTGATGTCGCAACCTTGACCGGAGCCTGTGTTATAGCCCTGGGCAAACACCCTGCCGCTTTATATACCAATCATAGTCCGTTAGGACATGACTTAATTAACGCAGGAAAATCAACTGGTGACAGAGTATGGGAAATGCCCTTATGGGAAGAATATCAGGAGCAATTAAAGAGCAATTTTGCTGATCTGGCTAATATTGGCGGTAAAGAAGCCGGCTCAGTCACTGCCGCTGTTTTTCTTTCTGCATTTTGTAAAAAATATCAATGGGCTCATCTTGATATTGCGGGTGTAGCATGGCAATCCGGCCCCAAAAAGGGAGCAACCGGACGTCCGGTCTCTTTACTGAGCCAATATATTATTGACCAATGTAAATCAGCCTAAATAATTTAAAAGAAAGGGGGCGGAGTCAAATGGCCTATGTGCTAAACTTAAAAAACACTCAGTGTAAAATGCCATTTGACTCCGACCCCTTCTACACACTTCAAATTTGGCTAAAGGCTTATCAATGCCGCAAGTAGATTTCTATATTTTAGGAGAAAATTCAACCAGAGACATAAACCTGGTTTGCTGTCAATTGTGTGAAAAAGCCCTGACTCAGGAAATGAATGTGCTGATCTATATTCGCTCAATTGAGCAGGCGGAAAATTTAGATAAGCTGCTCTGGAGTTTTAAAGCAAATAGTTTTATTCCTCATTATAATCAGCTCATAGAGCAAAATGATGTTGCGCAAAAGCAGTTCGATTATCCGGTATTAATTAGCAGTAATGAGACTTTAAATGAACATTATTCGCAGTTATTGATTAATTTAAGCAATACACTTCCCCCTTTCCATCAGCAATTCAGCAGAATTGCTGAAATGATTGACAGCAATAGCATTAACAATAGCATTAACAATAGCATTAACAATAGCAATGCCAGAGAATCAGCAAGAGAACGTTATCGTTTTTATCAGAAAAACAACTACCCGTTAAATACATATGATTTGTAGTTTAGAAATTAAAAATCATTACCTTTCATTGTGAGATAAGATTATAATAGCAAGTCGTGTTATCCTTCAAATTTCAAATACAAAGCATATAAAGAGCACTTCTCCACTATGGAAAAAACATATAAGCCTCACACGATTGAGCAGCGTTGGTATGAGACATGGGAAACTAATGGCTACTTCAGTCCGTCACAAGAATCAGAAGCATCAGGAAAAGACAGCTATTGCATCATGATCCCGCCGCCCAATGTAACGGGTAGTCTGCACATGGGCCATGCATTCCAGGATACGATCATGGATGCTCTGACCCGTTACCATCGCATGAAAGGTGAAACAACACTATGGCAGCCCGGAACCGATCATGCCGGTATTGCAACTCAGATGGTGGTAGAGAGACTGGTTAATAGTGAAGGCAAAACCCGCCATGATTTAGGTCGGGATGAATTTATAAAAAAAATATGGCAGTGGAAAGAACAATCAGGCAATACGATTACCCGTCAGCTAAGACGTATGGGGGCTTCTCTGGATTGGCAAAGAGAACGCTTTACTATGGATGATGGTTTATCTGAATCCGTTAAAGAGGTATTTGTTCAGCTTTATAATGAAGGACTCATTTACCGCGGTAAACGCCTTGTTAACTGGGATCCTGTATTACATACAGCAGTTTCCGATCTTGAAGTCCTGTCTGAAGAAGAGAATGGTCA
>DAOVUE010000060.1 GCA_030632745.1 Pseudomonadota bacterium
CTCATTCTTCTTTCTCACCGCTGCACTTCCACAGACTCTCCATATAGTCCTTTCACTACAACTGTAGCGATTCATCGCATAATTGTCAATAAACTACCCCGCCGCAAGCGGACGGAGTATTAAACTTAAAAGATAGAGAGTACGAGGCAAGCCTCGGGGAATTAAACCCTCTAGCGATTAAATTAAGTATTCTAAAGATAAGATAATATGATGCAGACTATTAATAAAGTCTTTTCTCTATTAATAGTCAATAATTTGCATGTAAAATTATAATATACTATGATTTTATTTGTTATTCACTTTTCTCAAAATAATGTTTGCGAAAAATGAATAAAAGATAAAAATATATTAGTGTACAATCCAATTTGGAATTTTGAAGTTCACGACCAATTAAACCAGGATAAAAAATATGAATAAACAATATTCAGTCCGTTTGCTTTTATCAGCCGGACTACTGCTGAGCTCCGGTATGCTATCGGCTAATGAACAAATAAGCAAATCCGATGTAGATGTAGATGATAAAACAATAGCAATCAGTGCATTGACAAATATGTCTGAGTATTTGCGCAGCCTGGATAAATTTTCCGTTGATGCACAAATCAATACTGATGACGTTTTGCCAAATGGTCAGAAAATACAAATCAACAAAACAGCAATAATAAAGTCTGATCCACCCTCTGGTCTATGGGTAAAAACCTCCTCTATGTTTGGTGAGCGTGAATTCTTTTATAATGGTAAATTATTCACTGTCTATACACCGGAATCAGGTTATTATGCATCATTTAAAGCACCTGAAACTGTTGCTAAAACAATTAACAAAGCAGAGCAGGAATTTAATATAGAGCTTCCATTAGCCGATCTTTTTCATTGGGGAACAGATACTGATAGTACAGCTGACATTGATGAAGCTCTTATTATAGGAGTTGATAAAGTCAATGGTATTGCTTGTAATAAATTTGCATTTCGTCAGCAGGAAATTGACTGGCAGATATGTATTCAACGTGGAGAGACCCCATTACCTCTTAAATTAGTCATCACATCAAAACTGGAAGAGTCACAGCCGCAATATATGGCGCTACTTAAGTGGAATACAGCACCTGATCTCGATAAGCAGTCTTACACTTTTACAGCAGCAAGTACTGATCACAAGATCAACTTCTTAAAAGCAGACAATAATAAGTAAAAGGAAAACCCATGATTAAGAAATTAGATAAACCACTTGCTCTATTTATGTTAATACTGTCAATTGCTATTGTATTTGCTTTTATGCCGCAGCAGGCTGATGCAAGAAAGGGCAATAGAGGTGGAGGAAAAGCCCACAGCAGTGTTAATCGCGGCCATAATAAAAATACAAACCGTAACCGCAATACCAATAAAAATGTTAACCGTAATACCAATGTTAACCGTAATAAAAATGTTAATCGAAACACCAATGTCAATGTGAATAATAACCGAAGACGCAATGTGAATGTTGATATTGATGTTGACCATCGTCATGGTCGTAATTATCATCCAATAGGAACAGCAGTAGCTGTGGGTGCAGCAGTGGCTGTTACTGCCGCTGTTGTCGGCTCTATCATTAATACCCTGCCATCAGGATGTACTACGGTTATTCAAAATGGAATATCTTATAGTCAATGTGGTAACGTGTGGTATGAACCTCAATATGCGGGTAATAATGTTACTTATGTTGTCGTTAATACACCTTATTAAAAAAACAAAATTATCATTAAAAAACTTATTTGGAGAAATTTATGAAACTTATTTTATTAACTGCAGCAGCACTGATCTTTTCACTGCCAGCAAACTCATCAGGACTTACAGAAGCATTGCAAGGATCTGCAACAGATAATGCAACAGGAGCATTACAAGATGCCGCAACAGATTCCATGACAAATAAGGCTATAGATACAGGTGTTGATATGGGGGCAGATGCCGCCAAGAAGGCTGTTGATTCAGATATGACTAATTCTGCAGTAGATGCGGGTGCTGATTATACAAAAGATACAGCGAAAGAAATGCTTAAGTAAAAAGTATTTTAATGCATAAAAAGAAGTTTATATCTGATATAAGCTTCTTTCCTATGAATAAATGTAAGCAATTTATATGCTAACAAGGGTGGTGAAAAATAATGGCAAGTATCACAGAAATTAAAGGCATGGATGAACAAAGTGCTAAAAAATTTGCAGACACAGGCAGTTCTACAGTAGAAGCATTTTTAACCGCATGTGCTGATAAAAAAGATCGTAAAGCTCTTGCAGATAAAACATCTATCGATGAAAAAGATATTTTAAACTGGGCCAATAGAGCCGATCTTTCACGTATTAAAGGAGTGAGCACTCAATATGGCGATCTATTGGAATGTGCCGGTGTTGATACGGTTCCGGAATTAGCACAGCGTAATGCAGAAAATCTGCATGCTAAAATGACCGAGGTCAATGAAGACAAAAATTTAGTACAAAAGCTGCCTACCGCAGCACAGATTCAGGATTGGGTTTCACAGGCAAAAGATCTGCCCCGTGCCATTAACTATTAAATTAACAACAGGATACTGAGCATTATGAATCAATCTGAAATTATAAATTTAGCCGGTCAGCTGTTTCAAGGTAAGCTGGATAAAGACGGAGATGGTATTGATTTGGCTGATATCCAGGCAGCATTAGGACAACTCATGTCAAATAATGAGGGTACTATGGATATCAGTTCATTATTATCTAATATGAATATGGGCAGCCTGATGGGAATAGCATCATCCTGGTTAGGCGATGGTAATAATGAGACTATTTCAAGCAATCAGGTCAGTGAAGTCTTTGATGAGGAAAAAATATCAGACTTTGCATCACAATTAGGTATTAGTAACGACAGTGCATTAAACGGATTAACTGAAGCCTTACCCGAAATTGTTGATAAATCCAGTAGTGGCGGTTCTCTGTTGGACTCTATTGGCGGTCTGGATGGTATAATATCAATGGCGGGTAAATTATTCAGGTAATGATCTTACTCACACTTTGGCCTGCCCTTCCACAAGCAGCCGGTATTGTATTGTGCTGCTGACAGGCTCAAATTTAAAGACCTCAGGGTGATTGATCTCTATAGATGCGTTTAAGCACCGGCTTGCCTAATTTGGCCGAAGCCTGAATGAGCAGGCGTTCAACCGAATTAAATTCTGAGCGCTGCAGCAGCACATGGCGAGCCTCTTCAGTTTCATCAGTAATAATGCCGTCAACACCCAATGACATCATTTCAGACATTGTCACTGCATCATTGGCTGTCCAGACATAGACATCTTTGCCGGCTGAATGGATACGACGGATCAGACCAGGACTGATCATGGCCAGATTAACGGCCAGGAAATCAACATCCAGTTTATTCAGGTTTCCAATGACTTTAGATGACAGCAGCCCCACAGTCCAGTCCGGGCGCAGACGATGGAATTTTACTACCGCAGCATACTTTAATGACATTACAGCGACTTCATTAACCATGTCTGCAGCTTCTACAATATCAATAACCCGCTGCTCTAATTGTTCATCATGTCCGTAATATTTTAGCTCTATCAGCAGCTTACTCCGTCCACGAACAGCCTCTAATGCTTCCCTCAGGGTTATAATACGCTGATCTGAAAACTCCTCACCAAACCAGCTGCCGATATCGATTGTTCTCAACTGAGTCAGCGTACCATCCCAGACTTTTGTGCTGACACCTGAGAGCTTCATAAAATCACTATCATGAACAACAACGACTTCACCATCCCTGGTTTCCTGCACATCAATTTCAACCCAGTCTGCTCTGTCTTTAACTGCCTGACGAATGGCTGCCAGTGTATTTTCAGGTGCTTTTGAGGTCGCTCCGCGATGAGCAATAACCATAACATTATCATTGATCTGGAGCCCATTGATAAGCCAGGTACCGAAAAAGAAGGCCATCGTACCGACAACTAGAAAAACAATTACCCAGCGTGGTATCACCTGAGACCAGTGCCGTTTATCTACAAGACTGCTGAGTTCAGCAAATGAACTATCACCGTTATAACGCTGATAGAGCACTACCAGCAGAGCTGAAAAATAACCGGAAGCCAGTGTGGTAATGAAAAAATTGCTGATAGTGAGCAGGGCAAGCAGTGCCCCCATAACCACAACCAGCCAGCGGAATGAAGCAAAGAATAAAGGAACCAGATTAGTGCCGATAAAATACAGTATCGACACCATCAGTGCACTCACTACAACAATAAACACAGCCCAGCCAAGAAAAGCAGTCACTATATTGCGTCGCTGTCCCTGTAGTTTTTTCTCACTTTCAGCAAAGGATTGTGCTGCAGATGTGTCAGTAAATAAAATCAGAGGCAGAGCCATCGTCCAGCCCAATAATTTTCGGATCAGAATATAAAGCATCAGCAGTATTAATAAGCCGGCAATGATAAGAGTAACAATAAAGACAGGTGGTTTTTCATTCAGATAGTAATTGATATCGTAGTCTGTGATTAAAGACCAGGCAATAAGCCCTGCAATGGCCAAAAATGGTACAACAATAACAAAGATTCTTAAAATCAGATGCAGGGCGAAGAAATAAATCTTCTTTGCTCGAATGGCTGTAAAATAAAGTGCCGCCGCAATAGTGACCGGTTTATTATACAAGCGGCCTTCTGAAACAGCCATCAAAGAGGCTTGTTCAAAAATAATAATGGTGATGATTAAGGCACTGAAAAGTAATCCTGCAGTCATTCCCAATGGGGAAAGAAAGAAATAGGCAATATCCATATCTGATAGTACCGGCTCTCCGGAAAAGTCCAGCAGATAGCGTCCTATAAAACCCAGCAGGGAGGTAAACACAAATACACCGAGTAAGGTGTAAATAAGATGAAGAGTAAGAATCTTACCTGTACTTCCACGTAAAATATTCAGTACAGGTTGAAATAAAAACTGCATTTTCATAAATTTCAATTTCGATAGATTCATTTAATTTTTTTGCGGTAAATCAATTAGCCCCCAATTGCTGCAATAATTTCTGATATTCAGGGTTGTGGCGCAGCATATTTTTAGATAACTCAATTAATCTGTCAGCCTGTGCTTTTTCCAGGGAAAAGCTGGTGGGCACCTGATTAAAAAAGATTCGATCATCCTTATCCTGTATTCCCGTCACATTCAGATCAATAAAATAGGGTGTTATGGGATTTTCTTTGGTAGAAACCGCTTTTGTCCATTGTCTCAGTTCTTCTTTCGCCAGGGTGTTGGTTTCTGTATTATAGAGGTGCAGCTGAATATCAGTAACTGCAGACAAAGTATCACCTATTGAGGGTAAGGTGGTACTTTTCCCAATACTGGTATCAGTAGTGGTTGAAGCATCAACAATAAGAACGACTACCTGCTTAGGTGGTTTATGATTACCACCGATTATGTCTAATCTTTTTCGTGCTCCACCCGATAAATTAACACTATTTATAATAGCCCTCATGCCAAGATTATCGGTTATCCCGCCATCCAGCAGAGTAACATAGGGTGGATTTTCTTTATTTATATAATAATTTAATGCACTAACCGAGCCTTCAAGCCGCTGATCATTCTCCTGTCTTGCCTTTTCTTCTGCATTACTTAACCAGACGGGCTTTTGATAATGACAATCACCATGTCTCTCTAATAGGATGGGAGGAAATAATACCGGTACAGCAGAAGAAGCAGCTACGGCTCTTGCAATCTTGAACTTAGAAAGATCAGAGCATAAAAAGTCAAACTGCGGCTGCACAAAAGTAAATTGACTTTGTGAATTCAGATCAGTGGCATTGATGAGCAGAAAAGGACCATCTGACTTCTGTAAGTCAGCAAAGGTTTTACCTCTGAAAATGTTTTTATCATAGTAAGCAATAGCCTTTTCCGTTCGGCTGGTAGTAGAAAACATGCCTTCAATCAGGTTAAAAACGCCCAGTACCATGCCGCTTAGATCCCCTTGAACATCTTTATATAAAAAGACATCCTTAAAATCTTCAAAGATTTGATCACCAAATAAGCCATAATAGGCTGAAGTAAAACTGCCGCCGGAAACGGAACTGATCTGATCTACTTCATCAAGCAGACGAACTTCTTTTCCATCCAATTGATAATGAGTATCTCTGAGCTCTTCCAGTACACCGTATGATAAAGCTGCTGCCCGGGTTCCACCACCGGAAAAGGCAAGCACAAACAGAGTATCACCTCTGGAGTTTTGCTGAGCATGATTAATGCCGCTATACCCATGAAAAGCTTCAGGTAATTGTGTCATAGGATCATTTTCTATTTTTGCAATTGATGAACAACCGTTTAGAAACAATACAATAACCGCAGAGAAAAACCATTTATTTTTTTTAAAACGCATTTAATTTACCTATTTTTGTAACTCATTATCACAAGAGGTACTTGCAAAACATCAGATTTTCTTACTAAGAGCAGTTTTGTAAGTACCTCACAATTATAATACACTATTTTTTTATTTGTTATTCACTTTTCGCAAAACTGGAAGTTCCGCTTTTATAGTCATCCTGTATTATGCTTTACCTTCATAAACAGCTTAACTATTATTAACACGATTGCACCTATAGTCAGACCGATTATCAACTCAGACAGGAGTATCGGAACAAAGTGTAATAAGTCATGTAATGAATGAACATTATGAATATAAATACCTCCGGCAACCAGCAGCATTGCCAGAGTTCCGACGACTGATAATACTTTAATCAGGATGGGCAATGCCTTGACCAGAGTCTCACCGAAGAGCTTTAACAAGGTCCATTTATCACTGGCTATCTCAATCAATTTAAAACCAATATCATCCATTCTTACCAGTAAAGCGACTATACCATAAACTCCAATAGTAGCCAGGACTGCGATAAATGAGACTACTATAATCTGTATAGTCAGAGTTTGTTCAACAACGGTACTAAGGGCAATAATAATAATCTCAATGGAAAGAATGAAATCCGTGAGGATGGCTGATTTAACTTTTTTCTTTTCATATTTCAGGATATCTTCATCAGAAAGTTGTAAAACCTTATGTATTGTCTCGCCATGCGGGGAAAAAAATTCATATATTTTTTCAGCACCTTCATAAGCAAGATACAGCCCTCCCAACATTAAGATAGGAATAATTGCCCATGGTGCAAAGGCACTTAAAAGAAAGGCTATAGGTAAAATGATCAGCTTATTGATAATCGAACCTTTTGATATAGCCCATAAAACCGGCAGCTCCCTGGATGCCGAAAACCCTGAAGCTTTCTCTGCACCCACAGCTAAATCATCACCTAAAACACCAATCGTTTTTTTAGTTGCAATCTTACTCATTGCAGCCGCATCATCTAAAAGCATGGCTATATCATCAAATACTGCAAAAAAACCAACTGCCATTGAATTACCCCTGATTTATTTTCATTATAAAAATGCAAAGTATATTTTACTATTTTTCTATTATCAAATACTATTGATTCTAATCTAAAGGGAATAATTCGTAACTTCTCAATAAGTCCGTGACTAACCTGGATATTACCTATCGTCATCCCCGAAGTCTTTTATCGGGGATCCATTTTTAGCAATAGATTCCCGATAAAAGACTTCGGGAATGACGTTAATAGAGAATAGTTGCACGGAC
>DAOVUE010000102.1 GCA_030632745.1 Pseudomonadota bacterium
GAAAGAGCAGAAGCAGAAAGAGCAGAAGCAGAAAGAGCAAAAGCCGGAGCCAGAGCAAAAGAATAGAATAGAACATCAAATTAGCTAGCCTTCTTTTGTCTTTTGCTTTTGCTCTTTCTGAATTCTGTTCTCTCTGAACTCTGTTCTTTCTGTCTCTTCTGGTGCGTATTTTTGTCTGCCGGGAAACGTTTTTCATTAATGGCCATTTTTTCTCGTGTTACAGCCAGAAGGTCTACATCCAGTTGTTCGGTCATTCTTAATAGATAAATAAATATATCGGCCATTTCATAACTGACATCTTTTAATTTTTTGCTATCAATGGTTTTACTTTGTTCCGCAGTCAGCCATTGAAAGTGCTCAACGAGCTCAGCCGCTTCTGCGATAAGTGCCATAGATAAATTTTTGGGAGTATGAAATTGTTCCCAGTCGCGGGCAATAGCAAATTTTTTCAAATCATCTGAAATTTTTTTTATTTCATTCGACATCTACGGTTTCCTGTAATTTAATTGTTCAAAATCATGATAAAACAGTGATATAAGGTGTTTTTCTCGAAAAAATATAAATTATAATAGTCTGTATAATCTGTATAAAGAGTTGAAATAACAGGTTATACCCCTTTTGGAGAGGTTTTTAACAGTTCAAACCGTGTTATGTTTAAAAGGCTTTGTTCAATCAAAGACAAAACAACCATACAAATTTATTTGTGAGAATTCAAATAAAAATGAAATGAAATAAGAAAAAATAAAAGAAAAGAGTTGTGATTATTTAATTTTTTATTTTAAAAACAAGAAATTTAAAGGAAATGGGGTCTATAAAAAATGCAAGTTAAAGATATAATGTCTTCTGAGGTTAAAACATGTAAGTCAGGCGAGTCGATAAAAGATATAGCCACTATTATGTGCTTCAATAAAGTCAGCGGCTTACCAGTGGTTGATGATAATGGTAATGTGATTGGAATTATTTCTGAAAAGGACGTACTTTTCAGTATGTTCCCTGATATGCATGATGTTATGGCTTCAGGCGCCAAAGCAGATTTTGAAGAAATGGAAAAAGATTATACCAGCGTTTTAACAAAGACTGTTGATGATTTAATGACTACGGTTGTGGCCAGTGTTTCTCCTGAAATGCCAATTTTACGTGCAGCTTCTATGATGTGGGTGCGTAAAATTCGTCGTATTCCAGTAACAGAAAATAACAAAATAGTCGGTATTATCAGCATGGGAGATGTTCACAAGGCTGTGTTTCAGGATAGTCTGCTGGTTAAAGATTAGAAGTTGTTTAGTTCAATAGAGCCGGTAAATAGAGCTGGTAAATAGAGCTGGTAAATAGAGCTGGTAAATAGAGCCGGCAGGATTTAGTTTATTATTATTTTATTAAAAAACTTTTAACAAATTCACTCTATTGATAGAATATGTCACTCTTTATTCCTGCCTTAAGTCAGGATGGTGTAGAAAATAGAAACTAAAGTTTATGAGTTAGGCCGCCATATAAAATGTCAGATGAACAAATAAAGAAAGATAAATATGTAGAGCTTACCTATGCTATTTTAGATGCACAGGGTGAGATAAAAGAACGTGTCGATATACCGGTAAAATATATACACGGTCGTGACAGCGGCTTGTTTCCACAAATTGAAAGTGCCTTGGAAGGTCACTCAAAAGATGATCAGGTTGAAGTCTTTTTAACCGAGCATGAAGGTTTTGGGCCCAGTGATCCTAATTTGATTTTCACTGATGATATTGCCAATGTACCGCCGCAGTTTCATCAGATTGGTGCAGAAGTAGAAATGCAGAATGATCGTGGTGAAGCAAAACAGTTTGTAGTGACAAAAATTGAGAAGGGTAAATTAACGGTTGATGGTAACCATCCCTTAGCCGGACAAACGGTTAAATTTGTTGTGACTATAGGCGAAGTACGTGATGCCACTGAAGAAGAATTAAAATCCGGTGTGTCACAAGACTTTTCAGTAGGTGACAGCGGCGGAACGGTTCACTAGAATTAATTTTTCACAAGACAATATCATAGTCCATGGCAACAAAAGAAAATATAAAAATTAAAGATTTCTCTGATACTGATATCTGGACTCTCCAGCAGACTTTAGATGAACGTTGGGAAAAAGGGAAAGTAGAAATTCAGCAGGCTGACATCGAAGTGCGATTGCGCTCAGCTGACAGAGAACTATCAACTTGTCCTGCTCTTTATTGGGAATACGACGGGAGTCATTTTGTTATTTTTAAAATAGGTCGTTCAACCTATAAGACGCAATTTTATTACAAGGGTCGTGATCAATATGGTACAGCAGTACCTGATTTTGATAATATTCTCGACTGCATAGTAACTGTATTACAAGTCCATGCTGATCTTGAAAAAGATAAAACTCAGCAGGCAGAAAATGATTAACCTTATTATTAAGCCTTTTATTTTAATTAACTTATTTTAAATTAACTTATTTTAAATTAACTATGGAGTTAAGATGACAAAGAAGAACGCATTTTACGCACAGTCTGGTGGTGTAACCGCAGTAATTAATGCTTCAGCATGTGGTGTGATTCAAACCGCGCGTAAGCATAGTGATAAAATCGGTACTGTTTATGCCGGACGTAATGGTATTATTGGCGCATTAACTGAAGACTTAATTGATACTAATTTAGAATCTGATGAAGATATTGCTGCATTACTTCATACCCCTTCCGGTGGTTTTGGCTCCTGCCGCTTTAAGCTGAAAGGTCTTGAAGAGAGTAAGGCAGAGTATGAACGTCTGATTGAAGTGTTTAAAGCGCATGATATTGGTTACTTTTTCTATAATGGCGGCGGTGACTCTGCTGATACCTGTCATAAAGTATCACAATTATCAGAGAAAATGGGCTATCCTATTCAGGCCGTTCACGTTCCAAAAACTGTTGATAATGATCTGCCTATTACAGATAACTGCCCTGGTTTTGGTTCAGTCGCAAAATATATTGCGGTATCTGCATTAGAAGCCAGTTTTGATGTGCGATCTATGGCTAAAACATCGACCAAGATTTTTGTTCTTGAAGTGATGGGCCGTCATGCAGGCTGGATTGCAGCCGCCGGTGGTCTTATTGAAGATCAAAATATTCCTGTGGTTATTTTATTCCCTGAAGTTGAATTTGACCAGGAAAAATTCCTGGCTAATGTTGATGCAAAAGTGAAGGAATATGGCTTTTGTACCATCGTTGTTTCTGAAGGTGTACATTGGCCTGATGGTCGTTTCCTTGCCGAGCAGGGTACACGTGATTCATTTGGTCATGCACAATTAGGTGGTGCGGCGCCGGTAGTTGCCAACATCGTTAAAGATGCTTTAGGCTATAAATTTCACTGGGCAGTAGCAGATTATCTGCAGCGTGCAGCGCGTCATTTATCATCTAAATCTGATGTTGAACAGGCTTATGCTTTAGGTCAGGCGGGTGTTGAGTTTGCATTGCAAGGTGATAATGCCATTATGCCGACTGTTGATCGTATTTCTAATTCTCCATATAAATGGAAGATTGGTAAAGCGCCGCTTTCAGAAGTAGCCAATGTTGAAAAAATGATGCCTATGGACTTCATTACTGATGACGGCTTCGGTATTACCCAAAAATGTAAAGATTATCTGCTGCCTTTAATTGAAGGTGAAGATTATCCTCCATATGAAAATGGCTTACCTAAGTATGTTGTTTTGAAAAATCAAAGTGTTGCTAAGAAATTGCCAGACTTTGAAGTTTAACTGATAAAAAGGGACTGATAATATATCAGTCCCTTTTTTTTGCCGTTTTTTTATTGTGCTGTATTTTAGGCTCAGCCTCTAAATATAGTATTTAATTAAAATGTGTCAAGTTTTTATAAACTAGATTAGTGTCTATTGATGTTGATCAATGAACATCATAGGCTTTTGTTTTAGACTCTTGAGGTCTATTTTTTCGAGAATTCATATCGAATTCAATTTATTAATAAATAAGCAATGGGGAATATAATGTCTGTTGAATTAATCTTTGCTCTAGCTGCGTGTATTGCTGGAGTAGCCTTTGGGATTGTATCCATTAAATGGATCATGTCCCATTCACCGGGAAGTGACACAATGTTGGAAATTGCGCAAGCAGTCCAGGATGGTGCGCAAGCTTACTTAAACCGCCAGTATAGAACTATTGCCATGGTTGGTGTTGTTGTTTTTGCAGCAATTTATTATTTTATTGGTGCACCAACAGCTATCGGATTTTTAATTGGTGCTGTTTTGTCAGGTGCTACGGGTTATATCGGCATGAATATTTCTGTGCGTTCAAACTCACGTACCGCTGAAGCGGCTAAAAATGGTATGGGTGCAGCCTTCCTTATTGCTTTCCGGGGTGGTGCCATCACTGGAATGTTAGTGGTTGGCCTGGCTCTGATTGGTATAGCAGGTTACTTTGCTGTACTGACAGCAATGGGTGCAAGCGTAGAAGAAACTGTTCATGCATTAATTGGTTTAGCCTTTGGTGGTTCATTAATTTCTATCTTTGCTCGTTTGGGCGGAGGTATCTTCACTAAGGGTGCTGATGTTGGTGCTGACATTGTGGGTAAAGTAGAAGCGGGTATCCCTGAAGATGATATTCGTAACCCTGCAGTAATTGCTGATAATGTGGGTGATAATGTGGGTGACTGTGCCGGTATGGCAGCTGACTTGTTTGAAACCTATGCAGTAACAATTATAGCAACCATGCTGCTGGGTTCTTTAATGGTAACAGTTGCAGGTGATTCAATGGCTGCTGTTATGTACCCACTGGTACTGGGTGGTGTTTCTATTGTGGCATCCATTATTGGTATTATGCTGGTTAAATTGAATGACTCTAACAGCAGTATTATGGGTGCCATGTATAAGGGACTGATTGCTTCTGCTGTCGTAGCTGGTATTGCATTCTATCCTGTAACAACTTATATGTTGGGTGATACAATTTTGGTTGCAGGTGTTGAATTAGCGACAGTTAATTTATATTATGCCGCACTGATTGGTTTAGCATTAACGGGTGCGATGGTGGTGATCACTGAGTATTATACCTCAACAGAACATGCACCGGTAAGAACGATTGCTGCAGCCTCTCTGACTGGTGATGGTACTAATGTAATTGCTGGTTTAGGCGTTTCTATGAAATCAACTGCTGCTCCTGTACTGGCTGTTTGTGCCAGTATCTGGGGTGCTTACGAACTGGGTGGTTTATATGCAATTGCAATTGCTGCAACCTCTATGTTGTCAATGGCTGGTATCATTGTTGCTCTTGATGCCTATGGTCCAATTACAGATAATGCCGGTGGTATTGCTGAAATGGCTGAAATGCCGGAAGAAATTCGTAACATTACCGATCCTCTGGATGCAGTGGGTAATACAACCAAAGCAGTAACAAAAGGTTATGCTATTGGTTCAGCTGCACTGGCTGCTCTGGTTTTGTTTGCTGATTATACTCATACTCTGGAAGCAGCCGGCGGTGGTGCAGTCTCATTTGACTTATCAAACCATATGGTTCTGATTGGTCTGTTTATTGGTGGTTTAGTACCTTATCTATTCGGTGCTATGGCAATGGAAGCTGTGGGTCGTGCGGCAGGTTCAGTCGTTATTGAAGTACGTCGTCAGTTTAAAGAAATGCCTGGTATTATGGATAGAACTCAAAAGCCGGATTATTCTAAAGCGGTTGATATGCTGACAGCAGCAGCCATTAAAGAAATGATTATACCTTCTATGCTTCCTATTGCAGTGCCTCTAGTGGTTGGTTTAACTCTGGGTAAAGAAGCTCTGGGTGGTGTTCTGATTGGTTCTATCGTAACCGGTATTTTCGTTGCGATTTCTATGACTACCGGTGGTGGTGCATGGGATAATGCCAAGAAATACATCGAAGATGGTAATCATGGCGGTAAAGGTTCTGATGCTCATAAAGCAGCGGTAACCGGTGATACAGTAGGCGACCCGTACAAAGATACAGCGGGTCCTGCTATCAACCCCATGATTAAAATCATCAACATTGTTGCCTTAATGATGATTCCATTAATGTAAACACTATAAGAAAGCCAGGAGGATATCCTCCTGGCTTTCTTATTTATGAATGTAATATTTAACCTTTTATTTAACTCTTGATTTATAACCTTATAAGGAAAAACGATGCCAACATTCGTACGCACAGAAAAGTGTGATGGCTGTAAAGGTCAGGATAGAACGGCCTGCATGTACATCTGCCCACACGACTTAATGAAGCTTGACAAAGACGGTTCAGAAACTGGTCATGCAATGAAAGC
>DAOVUE010000056.1 GCA_030632745.1 Pseudomonadota bacterium
ATATTGAAACCTTAATATTAAAAGATGAGCATTTAGATCCGAAACAACGTCAATTTTATCTACAGATCGCCATCAAGCATTGTGAACGTTTAAATAAACTGGTCACCGAGTTATTTGATCTTGCTAAGCTGGATGCAGGAGATACTCGTTTAAATAAAGAACCTTTTAATATGATAGAGTTGATCCAGGACATTGTACAAAAATTTCAGCTTGCAGCAAAAGAAAAGCAGGTGACCATAAGAATTGTTGAGAATTCAGAGCTGCCTTTTGTGCTGGCGGATATCGCCTTAATCGAACGTGTGATAGAAAATTTACTGGAAAACGCCTTACGCCATACTGCTGCAGGAGGTATTATTGATGTTCAGTTAATCCCGGGTAAAGAGGGTGTTGTTGTGAAAGTAAAGGATGACGGCTGCGGAATTCCAGAATCTGAAATTCCGTATATTTTTGATCGATTTTATCAATTAGATAAAAACCGTACCAGCCATGATACAAATTCAGGACTCGGTCTGGCTATTGTAAAACGAATTATAGAACTGCATAAAAGTGATATAAAGGTGACCAGCCAATTACATAACTATACGATATTTTCTTTTATATTACCGGCTTTTTAATGATTAGATATTAATTTGACCATTTTTTGAGCAGCCTGTGATAGTGTTCTGTCTTTATGTGTGACAATTCCCAGAGATCGATTGGCGCTAAAGCCTGAAACATTGATGCTGGTTAACGAATCATCAATTAAAGTGGCAGGTAGCACGCTCCAGCCTAAGCCAACACTGACCATCATTTTTATTGTTTCTAAATAATTGTTGGATAATTTAATTTGTAATTCTATGCCTAAATCAGAAAAACATTTATCTAATCGTTCTCTGGTATAAGTCCCTTTGCCCGGAAAAATGGCCGGGAATTTTGCCAGACTTTGTAAATCCTCAAGTTCTAAACGGGCTTTAAGCTTTGTGCCTTTATTTGATTTAAGAATAGGGTGATTGTTATGAACTGCAATGCTTAATGGATCAGACCATATTTTTTTAATGGTCAAACATGAGGATGGCTTATTAGGCAGGGTAATAATAGCTAATTCGATTTTTGCACTTTCAACAGCCTGACAAGCAGCTTCTGAGTTAATAAAATCAAGCTTAAGATCAACCTGTGGATATTGACTGACATAATGTTTTAAAACAGGGGGTAAGTGGTGCAGACCTATATGATGGCTGGTGGCTATTAATAACTCTCCGCAAACAATACCATTCATTTCTGCTAATGAATTTTTCCCTGCTTCCAGTTCATCAATAATTCTTTGTGCAGTGGGTACAAATAGTTTTCCTGCCTGAGTTAAGATGATTTTTTTCCTGATTCGATCAAATAATTTATAATTTAATTCATTTTCTAATGCAGCAATACGTTTACTTATAGCGGGTTGTGTGAGAAATAATTTTTCAGCAGCCAGAGAAAAAGACTGTTTATTTGCTACTATCAAAAATGTTTCGATTGATGGGATATCCATAATGTATAACTTTTTGTTATGTAAAATATAAAAAATATGAATTTGAGTTATTGTATACAAAATACTATCATGTAGGCAAGTAGAATCAGTCTATGAGGCAGCTGAAAAAATTACCCGGGCAGAAGGAGAATAAGATGGGTGCAAGAACCTTATACGATAAGTTATGGGATAGTCATGTCGTTCGTGAAAATGATGATGGTACATCGTTGTTATATATTGATCGTCAATTAATACATGAAGTCACATCACCCCAGGCCTTTGAAGGACTCAGAATAGCCAATCGAACTCCCTGGAATTTGTCCGCAAACCTGGCAACACCTGATCACAATGTTCCTACTAATAACCGTGAACAGGGTATAATCGATCCCATTGCCAGACTTCAGGTTGAAACGTTGAATAATAATTGTGACTATTATCATATCACTGAATTTAAAATGGATGATATTCGTCAGGGTATTGTACATGTGATTAGTCCTGAGCAAGGAGCAACTTTGCCGGGAATGACGCTGGTTTGCGGGGATTCACATACGTCAACTCATGGTGCTTTTGGTACTCTGGCCTTTGGTATCGGTACTTCAGAAGTAGAACATGTTCTGGTGACTCAATGTCTGATACAGAAAAAATCAAAAAATATGCTGGTACAGGTTAATGGTCAATTGAATCCCGGTGTTACAGCGAAAGATATTATTCTGGCTATTATTGGTGAAATTGGAACTGCGGGCGGTACTGGCTATGCTATAGAATTTGCTGGTGATACTATTCGCAGTTTTTCTATGGAAGGACGCATGACCATCTCCAATATGGCCATTGAAGCCGGTGCCCGGGCCGGTATGATCGCGGTTGATACCACTACTATCGATTATGTAAAAAACAGACCCTATAGCCCAAAAGCTGAACATTGGGAGCAGGCTGTTGAATACTGGACAGGCTTTCATAGTGATGCAGATGCTCATTTTGATAAAGTGATCAGCCTGGATGCAAAAGACATTAAGCCGCAAGTTACCTGGGGAACTTCTCCTGAAATGACCATGGCGATTGATGAGGTAATTCCTGACCCGGCTGATGAGTCAGATCCAGTCAAACAGGCGGGAATGGAAGCGGCACTGAATTATATGGGCTTAACAGCAGGAACACCAATAAATGAGGTAGCAGTTGATGTGGTATTTATTGGTTCCTGTACTAATTCTCGAATTGAAGATATGCGAGCCGCTGCTGATGTTGCTAAAGGCAATAAAGTGGCTGCTAATGTTAAACAGGCATTAGTTGTTCCAGGCTCCGGTTTAATTAAACAACAAGCTGAACAGGAGGGTCTGGATAAAATTTTTATTGATGCGGGCTTTGAGTGGCGGGAACCCGGATGCTCAATGTGTCTGGCAATGAATGCTGATCGTCTTGAACCTCAGCAACGATGTGCATCTACTTCTAATCGAAATTTTGAAGGACGGCAGGGGCAGGGCGGACGAACACATCTGGTCAGTCCGGAAATGGCTGCTGCAGCGGCTATTAAAAAGGGCATTTTGTCGATACTAATAAATTAAGCTCTAAGTAGAGATAAGAAGGAATAAACAATGGAAAAATTCACAAAAATTACTGCAATTGCATTACCTTTAGATCGTGCTAATGTTGATACGGATGCTATTATCCCCAAACAATTCCTAAAATCAATTAAACGTAGTGGTTTTGGTCCTAACTTGTTTGATGAATGGCGCTATCTTGACCAGGGTGAGCCGGGTATGGATAATTCAAAGCGTCCTGTTAATACTGATTTTGTGTTAAATCAGCCTCGTTACGCGGGGGCTGAAATCTTGTTAGCAAGAGATAACTTTGGTTGTGGTTCATCACGTGAACATGCTCCCTGGGCTCTTGAAGATTTTGGCATCAGGGTTATTATTGCACCGGGTTTTGCTGATATATTCTATAATAATTGTTTTAAAAATGGTTTATTACCGATTATACTGCCTGAAGAAACTGTTGAACACTTGTTTAATGTGGTTGAAGCTAATGAAGGCTTCCAGTTAACGGTTGATCTGGAACAACAAAAAATCATCTCAGTCCAATCTTCCGCAGTGGATATTAATATTGATTTTGAACTAGATAAATTCCGCCGTCAGTGTTTATTGGAGGGTTTGGATGAAATTGGGCTGACGCTTGAACATGCTGATGAAATTCGACAATATGAAGCGAGAAAAAAAGACATAACTCCATGGTTATTCCAGGACTAGCTTCAAGTAGAGTGTGTAAAAAGTAAGTGGAAACTTATAGGTAAATATAAATTATAATAAATTTCATTAATTTATTTATTAACAATGGCTTATAATTGGTTTTTAAAGTATTATAAACAGATTGGAAAAGAGTAAAAATATGAGTAAAAAAATAGCGATTTTAGCAGGTGATGGCATAGGAGTTGAGATTGTTGCACAAGCGGTAAAAGTTCTAAATTGTCTTAAATCTGAATATGCTTTGAATATTGAAATGCAGGATGGTCTTGTAGGTGGTGCTGCTTATGATGATTCAGGCTCACCCTTACCAGAAACTACACTTCAACTGGCAAAAGAATCGGATGCTGTCCTGTTGGGAGCTGTCGGTGGTTACAAATGGGAATCCCTGGATATAGCAGTACGTCCTGAAAAAGGACTGCTGGGTTTGCGTGCTGAATTGGAACTTTTTGCTAATTTACGCCCGGCGATTTTATATCCACAGTTAGCACATGCTTCAACATTAAAACAAGAAGTGGTTTCCGGCCTTGATATTATGATAGTTCGTGAATTGACCGGTGGTATTTATTTTGGTCAGCCCAGAGGAATTAGAACTCTAGAAAATAATGAAAAACAAGGGTTTAATACTCTTATCTATAAAGAGTCTGAGGTTGAGCGTATTGCTCATGTTGCTTTTGAAACGGCAATGAAACGAGATAAACGTCTTTGTTCTGTAGACAAGGCTAATGTGCTAGAATGCACCGAGTTATGGCGAGAAGTAGTTGAGCGTGTTAGTAAGGACTACCCTGCGGTTGAACTGAGCCACATGTATGTTGATAATGCGGCAATGCAGTTAGTTCGTGCACCCAAGCAGGTTGATGTTATGGTGACGACCAATATGTTTGGTGATATTTTATCAGATTGTGCTGCCATGCTGACCGGATCGATTGGTATGCTGCCTTCAGCGTCTATGGATAAGAATCAAAAAGGGATGTATGAACCTATTCATGGTTCAGCACCTGATATTGCAGGAAAAGATTTAGCCAACCCGTTAGCGACTATTTTATCAGTTGCGATGATGCTGCGTTATTCACTGGCTGAAGAACTGCTTGCTGTTAAGATTGAAGCGGCCGTTGAACAAGTATTAAATCAAAACCTTAGAACTCCTGATATTTGTACTGATGCTGATATTAAAGTGGGTACAGAAGCAATGGGTGATGCAGTGGTTGCGGCTTTAAAACCTAAATAACTCAGTTGAATCGTAGCGTGAATGAATAAGGCGCTGTAGGTTAAGGGTTTTACTGACTCTTTTGGATTTATTCGTACCCCGAGGGCATGTAATAGTCACTCTACGGGTGAATTCAAAATATTCAGTAAATCCTTAAGATGCAGTGACTTAGGCATTCAAAGTAGATTTAACTGAGTTATTTAGGTTTGAGAGCTTAGACCTGGTTTTCAGAATAAAATAATAACAGAGATAGACTAATAATGACAAAAGAATATGATGTTGCAGTAGTAGGTGCTACCGGTGCTGTTGGTGAAACAATAATGGCCATTCTGGAACAACGTGATTTTCCAGTAAGAAACTTATACCCCTTAGCGAGTGCTCGTTCAGCGGGTAGTAAAATACAGTTTAAAGGTAAAAATTATACCGTTCAGGATTTGAGTGAATTTGATTTTTCTAAAGCTCAAATTGGTTTGTTTTCTGCGGGTGGAAGTATTTCTGAAGTTTATGCACCTAAGGCGGCAGCTGCAGGCTGTGTGGTGATTGATAACACGGCTCATTTTCGTTATGACGATGATATCCCGCTGGTGGTTCCTGAAGTTAATCCTCATGCCATTGCCCGTTATAAAGAACGCGGTATTATAGCCAATCCCAACTGTTCTACAATCCAGATGCTGGTTGCTTTGAAACCTATTTATGATGCGGTCGGTTTAGAACGTATTAATGTTTGTACCTATCAGGCGGTATCGGGTACAGGTAAAAATGCTATTGAAGAATTAGCCACACAAACCGTTAATATTCTTAATACCAAAGAGGTTAAAGCAGAAGTTTATCCAAAACAAATTGCCTTTAATGTGTTACCTCATATTGATGTCTTTCAGGATAATGGCTATACCAAAGAAGAAATGAAAATGGTATGGGAAACTAATAAGATTTTTGAAGATGATTCTATTTTAGTTAATCCTACAGCAGTAAGAGTCCCTGTTTTTTTTGGTCATTCTGAAGCATTACATATAGAAACTAAAGAAAAAATTAGCGCTGAAAAAGCCACTGAACTATTAAATGCTTTTGATGGTGTCGTAGTTATGGACTCCAGAGAAGACGGCGGATATGCAACCGCTGTGACTGAAGGTGCAGGCACTGATGCTGTTTTTGTGAGTCGTATTCGTGAAGATATCTCTCATCCAAGAGGTTTGGATTTGTGGGTGGTGTCCGATAATGTCCGAAAAGGTGCCGCGTTAAACAGTGTACAGATTGCAGAAATATTAATTAAAGATTATTTATAATCCATAATTCCTAAGTAAACTGAAGAATTTTAATTAAAATGTGAATTAAACTACAATAATTTTATTTTTTGTATATTCTTTCACGTTTTTATTAAAATTTTCATTTAACATACTAATAATATAATAAGCAATTAAGGGAGTTAGCAAGTGCGGAAATCAATCCTTGCATGTACGGTGTCGCTATTAATGTCACCAGCAGCTACATGGGCTTTGGGTCTTGGAGATGTACAGGTTAATTCATTTTTAAATCAGCCTCTGAATGCTGAAATTAGAATTCATTCTGTTGCGAAACAAGACTTAGATTCTTTACGTGTCGGATTAGCCTCAAAAAGTGCATTTTCACGTGCGGGTATTGAACGAAGTCAATTTCTGTCTAAGGTTAAATTCCAGCTTATTGAAAAAAATGGAAAACATTTTGTTTCCATTACCACGAAAAAGCCATTTAGAGAACCCTTTGTTGATGTTCTGATTGAGGCGTATTGGAATTCAGGCCGTCTGCTCAGGGAATATACGCTTCTAATTGATCCCCCCGAGTTTATCACTCAGTCCGCTCGTCTGGTTAAAAGTTCTGAGGTATCAACCCCCCCGCAAGTTAAACGTATAGAAAAAGATGCACAAACGACTAAACAAGCAGCTATAGAAAATGATAAGCAGAACTTATCGATTTCAAATACCACTGCTGGTGATGAATCACTGTCCTATGGCCCTACCAGGCGTAATGATACTCTATGGGTCATTGCAAATAACATGGCACCAGCAGGTGTTTCTGTTAATCAAATGATGTTAGCCCTTTTAAGGGATAATCCAGATGCTTTTATCGAAAATAATGTTAATACCCTTAAAGCGGGTTATGTATTACGTATTAAAGATAGAAAAACGCTTACCCAACTGAATAAGATATCTGCTGAACAGGAAGTTAGGCAACAATATAAAAGTTGGAAAAAGGTTCGAGAACAAAATACAAGTCATACTAATATCGTTGATCGGGGTGATCGAAGTAATGATAATGCAAAGCATGATGGTGAACTTAAACTGGTTGCATCAGGTCGTGCTGATGAAGCAGACAAAGAGGGTGAAAGTCTGCAGTCGAAGGCCATTGAAGTAAAACAACAATTGGCCTCGTCGTATGAAGATCTTGAATCTGCTATGACAGAAAATCTTGAACTCAGAGAAAGAATTAAAGAGCTGGAAGAAATATTAAAAACAAAATCATCTTTAATAGAATTAAAAGATGAAAGTTTGTCTGCAATGCAAAAGCAATTAGAATTAAATACGCAAGATATTACTGAAGATAGTCCTTCAGAGCCTTTAGTGAGTCAAGAGCAAGAGCCGGCAGTGAGTGAAGAGTCCTCAACAAGTGAAGAGTCCTCAACAAGTGAAGAGTCCTCAACAAGTGAAGAGTCCTCAACAAGTGAAGAGTCCTCAACAAGTGAAGAGTCCTCAACAAGTGA
>DAOVUE010000391.1 GCA_030632745.1 Pseudomonadota bacterium
ACCAGGAATTATTTGTAAAGATTTGTTAGCTTCTAGCATATTTCAGATTCCTAATATGATAAATCTATAATCCTGGGCCTGCGGTCATGTATCTGCCTGGTCAATGGGTCGGGTTCCACAGTAACCACATAAACTTTTTTTTCATTATCTACCTCTAAAAAAATAATTATGACTGGAGGCAAATCTTCTACCGCTCAATTTATTATACGCTACCTTGGATATTACGTTTCTATAATACCATTGTTCCTTGGGATAATATGGGTAGGTATTGATAAGCGTAAACAAGGTTTTCATGACAAATTGGCAGGCACAGTGGTTTTAAGAAATATTAAACCTGAGCCAGTGGAGTTTGAAAGCTAGAAATAATTCAACCTATGAAAACTAATAATTTATTTATCTTTAACGGGTTTAAGCAATCTTTAAGGGTTGCTATAGGTTTATACTACCTGCTATATTGTATACTTTAAAATATCACAGAATATATTAAAGGAGTTGTGATGCCGGCTCAATGGCGAATGCCTGTGATTGATTGTGTGATTGAATTAATCGTCAAGCATCATTATGGATAACAGCAATTTAAATACCAACCCTGAGCTGCTGCTGGCTAATGATTTTGTCTGTCATACTGATCATAATATCTTCCTGACAGGGAAGGCCGGTACGGGCAAGACCACTTTTTTACAGAGTTTAAAAACCCATATCAGCAAGCGTCTTATTATTACTGCGCCAACCGGTGTGGCTGCAATCAATGCCGGCGGAGTGACTCTACATTCCTTTTTTCAGATCCCTTTCGGTCCTTTTGTACCCGGTATTGAGGCGCAGGATCAGAGCCGCAAACATCGTTTTAATAAAGAAAAAATCAATATTATTAAAACCCTGGATTTATTAATCATTGATGAAATCAGTATGGTTCGCTGTGATGTGCTTGATGCTATTGATGCTGTTTTACGTCGCTACCGACGCAGTCAGGCCCCCTTTGGCGGAGTGCAGTTATTAATGATTGGTGATTTGCACCAGTTACCGCCTGTGGTAAAAAATGATGAATGGTCACTATTACAGGATCACTATGATTCTGCTTATTTTTTTAGTAGTCGCGCACTGAATAAAACACAATTTCACTGTATTGAATTACAGCATATTTATCGTCAGTCCGAGCCTCATTTTATTGAACTATTAAATCGAGTACGTGAAAATCGGCTGGATGACAAAAGCTTACAGGCATTAAACAGCCGTTATCAGCCAGACTTTAAAATGGAAAAAGACACTGATTACATCACGCTCACTTCTCACAATCGTAATGCCGACAGCATCAATCAGCAGCATCTGCATGATTTGGCTGAAAAGTCATTTACATTTAATGCTGATATTGAGGGGAATTATCCCGAGTATAACTATCCGACTGCCGAAAAACTGATCCTTAAAGAAGGTGCTCAGGTGATGTTTGTGCGCAATGATGTATCTCAGGAGAAGCTTTATTTTAATGGTAAAATTGGCAGAATAAGTGAGATTAATGAACATTTTATTCAGGTAAAATGCCCTGCTGACGATCATCAAACCGGGCGTGAAACTTTTCATGAAATAAGGGTTGAAAAAGTGTCCTGGGAGAACATTAAGTACACCATCAATCAACAGGATAAAGAAATATCAGAAGAAATTATTGGTAAATTCAGTCAATATCCCCTGCGTTTGGCGTGGGCCATTACGATTCACAAGAGTCAGGGGCTAACCTTTGAACATGCTGTTATTGATGCCAATGCGGCATTTTCACATGGCCAGGTTTACGTTGCCCTGAGCCGCTGTAAAACTTTTGAAGGCATGGTTCTGAGCACTCCCATATCTCACAGTGCGGTAAAAACAGATGATACTGTCAGCCGGTTTATGCATCATGCCAGTCACAATATCCCCACCGCAGAACAACTGAATACAGCTAAAGTCAGCTATCAGGAGAAACTTATTTCCGACTGCTTTGAGTTTCAAACTATCCGTTCTAATTTTTACTTTCTGAGCAAACTCCTGCGAGACTATCAGCACCTGGTGCAGCTTGCCGGCTCTGGCAGTATGAGTTCTGACAATATGAGCTCTGACAGTAAAAAGAGTGACATTGAAGATATTGAGCTGCAAGTTCAGCAAGAGGTGTTTAAAGTCAGTGACAAATTTAAACATCAATTACATGCTATTATTGAAAAAATACAGACACCAGGAACAGAACTGCCCGAAGATAATGCTTATCTGCAGGAGCGGATCAGCAAAGCTTCTACATATTTTTTAGAAAAACTGCAGCAGAAATTAACTCCATGGGCTTTTTCCCTACAAATTGAGAGCG
>DAOVUE010000226.1 GCA_030632745.1 Pseudomonadota bacterium
ACATCGTTTACTAACTTCTTAATCTCCTGTTAGTCTGCTGGTCAACTTGAGCTCTTACAAGCTCCTGCCGTTAGGCAGGGGTAGTTGACCCTATTGAGCCTCCTGGATGCTTAGGCCAATACTTTCTACAGAGTAAATCCGCAAACCATCTTTCCATAGATTACCGTCAATCAAAATATCAATACGGTTCGCCGTCTTTCTGATTTCTTTAATATGAACTTCTAAAGTCATGACTTTATTCTCAGGGATAATTTGTCCGCGATAGGTCCATTTTGCTTCATCTTCCACTAATCCAAAACGAGGGTTTTTAAAATCTTTGCCCAGGTCTTGCTGTAAAGCAAACACCTGAATCGATTGAATCATTGCTTCCACCCCTAAAGAACCCGGCATTACCGGATCTTTATAGACATGACAGGGATAGAACCAGTCGCCCGCATCAATGACATTCATGGAATGAACATAACCCTTGCCAAACTTACCACCATCAGGTACCACTATAGACTCATCAAGAAAGTCCAGCATGCCGCCGGCTAAATGATAATAAGGTTTATTATTTTTTGCTTCATAAAGATCTTTTCTTGCCTGCTCAGAGTTTAAATCATAGATCACTAATTGATCGGCAGGAATTTTTTCTTCATTCTCTCCTGGTGAAAGGTACCAGGGCAACAATTTTTTGCCCTTATCCATACCCACCTGATTGGATAGAGAATCTGCGCTGAAGAATCCAAACACAGCATCTCCTTCGTAGAAGGTTTCACCATCGCAGATCAATTCAAAGGTGAACTTCTGAATAATATTATTCATTACCGCTGAAGTAGAGTACATGGTGGTTTTATTAACAATTGTCTTACCACGTAAATCAATTTCTTTAAGTAAACGGCCGGTACCATCCAGATTACGGAAATACAGATTAATATCAGGATAGATTAAAGTACTGCCAATATGCGAGGTCAGGAAACCATTGGGCTGTAGAGCAATTTCCATTAACATGGAATACGGTGTAAATGAGGGGTAGGAATTTTCAGTACAGAACCATACATCCCCGGCCACATCATATTCTGCTGTACACTTAGTAGTGTTTTCAAAATCATGACGCTCGCCGGTAACATCCAATACACGATGCATGACCTGCAAATAACTATTCGGTGTACGCGGCGGACGTCTGGGCGGATCTCCGGCTTTAGCAGGAGCTTGTTTATAAATAGCGAATTCAGGACCAAAACAGGCTTCAATATCACCCGTGGCAAAATGTACTATCTGCTCTTCAGTAAATAAAGCTGGTTTGACCTCTGGTTTATAAATTGGGGGTTTATGAATTAGGGGTTTATGAATCGGGGGAGTTCCCGTATTTTTAGCAGCAATAGTTTCAATAACAGATGCAGGAATCGGAGCAGCGACTGAAGAACTTCCAAACTGCAGCAATTGCTTTTCATGTTCACTTTTTTCTGATAATTCCAGACACACATCTCTGAAATCAACTACAATCTTGCCGTCAATGATAATATCAACATTACCCCGGGCATAAGGCTTGCCTGAACCATTGGATGAAAGACCAATTTCGGTCACTTCCAGACGATAAGTCATAAGACGGTCTTTCGGCAATGCCTGCCCTCTGCAGCGAATCGGCTGAGGAATATTACGCATAGTCTGAAAACGAGCGTCTTCAGTTTTAGTGTGCAAACCCAGGTACAGCATGAAAAATTGTAATAACTGTACACATCCTTCAGACATCAGGGAACCGGCTAACACGGGATCATCACGGAAATGGCTGGTGAAATACCATTCATCCGGAAACAGGTCTTTTTCTGCCTCAATCAGACCTAAGCCCCATAAACCACCCGTGCGATCCACAGAAGTAATACGATCCAGCATCATTATTTTTTCTAACGGGAAATGTAAGGATGGATTCTTACCCTGTTTATCATAAGCAGAATTGGCGTAGCAGGCGGCCAGATCTCCATCCATTAATGACTGTATATCCTTTCTGTCAAAAGTGGTTTTGTGACACTGTAGTATAGGTGTAAAAGTGGATTTAGTGACTTTTTCCCGTGCATTAATTTCATCTTTAGTGTGTATAACACCCTTACCAACGGCCAGTTCTTCATCAGAGAAGAAACCCGCACAGCCATTATCCATCTTAAGAATCATTTTATCGCCGATAAAACATTCGTAAGAGAAAAAGAACAGCAAATTATTCTTATGTTGAGCAAAAGAATTAATAGAAATATCATAACGCAGAGTTTGCCCTTCCTTAGGCTGATCATCCAGAAAAGTTAAAGTACAATCGAGTAAGCGATAAACATATTCACCCTTATTTTCAAAATCAATACCCATATAGCTGATCAGTAATAAGTCACATTGTCCAGATTCAATACAGATACAAGTGGGGATCTGACCATCGGTTGAATACCAGGCATTATGAGGAATATCATATTCTGTGGTCATCTTAGATGGCTTGTATTCCCCTTTTTCGGCCTGCATTTCTGTAACACGGGTGACCAGTAAATACGGATCCATCGGCAGCATTACGCGTCTGGAGTAGGTATCAATAATATCATAATCAGGGCCAAAGACTTTAGCAATTTTACCATAGGCCACTTCCCGTAAATCCTGCTCTGTAAAAATAATATGTTCAGGTGTACTGTATTCTGTCGGGAATAATTGCTGTGTAACAGACGGTGCTGCTGCCGCAGTTGATGCAGCAGAAACATTCACAGCAGAAGAATCAGGACTGCTGAATTGATGAATATCTGGATTTTTAATGCTGTCAAGAATCAAGTTGCTTAAAGTGTGTAAGCCCTGACTTCTGGATTGTATAAAATCAGCATGCATTTCACTGATATTAATATTATGCTGGAACATTTTTTGTAACATTTCACTTTGATAAGTAGGCATAAATACGCTTTTCACTGTATTGGAGTTAGTATGTGCCGTATTCACTGAGTGGCTGAGTACGGGGGCCGTCTTTAGATTAACGGTTTGATTAACGACTTGTTTAACTGTTTGCTCAGGTGCTGTACTGACTAACGGTACAGATAGGGATGGTTCTGCTGTAGCTGTAGCGGCCGCTATTACTTCGGGTTTAGAAGGCTTTATTGCAAACTTTATTCGATTTTCATCCGTCACAATAACATCAGCAAATGGCTCCTTACCTAAAACTACCGGTTTAATTAAAGCAGGTTTTGCTTTCTTATGCAGCGCAGGCTTAGGGAAAAGTTTAGCCAAATCCATGTCAACACCATGGCTGGTCAGTTTAGCTGCTAATCGAAGTAAAGAAGTATAATCATCAACGCCTTTACGATTAATACTCAGCGCCAGATGCTGCTGACCTTTTAAACTTTCACTCACCCATTTGGAACAACTGCTTTGTGGTCCTAACTCAATAAAAATACGTGCTCCATCATCATAAACCTGATTCACCAGTTTAGGAAAATCAACCATATGGGTATAGAAAGTAGCGATATTATTGCCGATAACCTCGGCCTTCATTTGAGTTTTTTTATAGTCCGCCGCAGTATAAAAATCAACACCCTTTATTGCAGTGGTCGGCATGGTATGTAATTTTTCCAGTGCATCAAACTCAGCCAGATCCAGCTCATTATGTACCACATCTTTAATCGGTACTGGAAAAAGTCGCCATTTGAGTTTCTTAACCACACGTTTGCAGGCTTCGTCATCACCTGCTATCACAATTTCATTAGGCGCATTAACAATAATTAAGAACACCCGTTCTTCTTCTGCAATAACAGGCTGCGCTTTTTCTGCTGAAGTCCTTAAAGTATAAGTTCCCCATATCGGTGCATCCCCTGCTTTAGCCGGAGGAAGATCCCAGGCTTTTCTTACCACATCCATATCACCCACCAGACGATTATGAAAGGTCGCTGTGGAATGCAGGGTTTCACTCATATAATCTGTATTATCCCAGGCTCCCGAGGAAAACAACATAGATAATTCACCCATACTATGACCAAATGCGGCACCCGGCTTTACACCCAGAATATCCTGAATAAGTTTGGTATAGACAATAGACGTCATAATACCGGATTCAAACATGGCCACTGCATCGTCACCCATTTCAGCTTCAAGCTGCTTAAAGGCTTTTTTGTCCGGGGCATTTACAGTCTCAGGATAAACATAATGCGTGCGCATCATTTTTTTA
>DAOVUE010000399.1 GCA_030632745.1 Pseudomonadota bacterium
AGGCAGTCATCGCTATAGTTTAATAGAAGAGTTGTCAGTACAGTTAAAACCAGAACAGTTAGCGACAATTCAACAACAAATAAATCAGGTGCATGTTTCTTCCGCATTACTTGATTATCTTCAGGCTTTGATCACATACACTCGAGAGTCTACTGATTATCATGTTGGCCTGTCTCCAAGAGCAGGGCTGGCTTTATTAACAGCAGCAAAAGCCTGGGCATACATGGATGACAGAAATGCTGTTTTACCCGATGATATTCAGGACGTACTGCCCGCTGTTGCAGGCCATCGATTGCGTTCCGGGAGCACCGATTCTGATTCAATTGTTGCTCCGTTACTTAATAACGTGGCTGTATCTTGAATCAGTTAAGACTAACAGAACGCTTTAATTTAAGCCGCTTTATTAAAGGTGAAAAAAAAGTAGCTAAAAGCATAACCTTAACGCATAGGCGTATTTTTATTCTACCTACAAAACGTGGCTTAGGTTTTGTTGTTTTAATTGTCCTGTTATTATTAATTGCCTTTGTTTATAACAATAATCTGGCTTATTTATTAGTTTTTTTATTATCCAGTATTTTCTTCATTACCATTTTACATAGCTTTAAAGCTTTAGCTGGTCTGGTTTTAAATCAGGGGCATAGTCAATCAGCTTTTGCTGGCGAATCCGTCAGTTTTGATATTGTTATAGATAATCCCGGAAAAATCGAACGATTTAATTTACAGGCAAGTTTAGATAAGACCGTTAATTTTACCTTAGCTGCTGAAGAAAAAAAATCCATAAGACTGTATTCTGCTACGGACAAAAGAGGCTGGCACGAAATTGAAACCGTTACTTTGTCCAGTACTTATCCATTAGGTCTTTTTCGGGCCTGGTCACCCCTTCGTTTTGCAGCAAAAGCACTGGTTTATCCTAAACCTAGTGCAGTCGAACTGCCTTTTCCTGAAGCCGAAGGTAATCAGGCTCAAAGTTTACAAAATAAAGCCACACAAAAGGGAAGTGATGATTTTTATGGGCTTAAAGAATATCAGGCAGGTGATTCAATTAAACATATTCACTGGAAAGCTTTTGCTAAAGGCCAGGGATTATTTAGCAAACAATATGCTGGAGATAAACTGACGGAGCTATGGCTAAATTATGATCAGACACCAGGACATAATATTGAAGAAAGATTAAGTCAATTATGCCGCTGGGTTATTGATGCAGAAAAGGCCGGTTTGTTATATGGATTTACCATTCCGGATGTTAAATTAGAGCCTAATCATGGCAAGACACATTATGAAAAGTGTCTGCAAGCATTGGCATTGTTTTAATCTGGATCTGTGAATTCATTACGGTATAAATTCTGATTTAAGTTCTAAGAGGAAATCTTTAACAATGGATTTAGCAGTTAATCAACGGATACTTATTTTTTTATTGGTGTCGATCGGCTTAATAACGTTGCCGCATATTAACCATATTTCCATACCCCTATTTGTTTTTTTCAATACATTGCTGATCTGGCGATTTATCGGTATCTGGAAAATAAACTACTTGCCCAATAATCCAGTTATTTTTTTGTTGACTGTTGCTGCGCTGACTTTACTTTATACACAACATCAGGGCTTTTTGGGGAGAGACGCCGGAACCAGTTTGTTTGTCACAGCTTTAGGTCTTAAATTACTGGAAATTAAAAAAGAGAGAGATCTTTATCTCATTAACTATCTGGCTTTTATCGTAGCAAGTTCTCAATTTCTATATCAACAAAGTATTTTAATGGCGGGCTATATTCTGTTTGTCTGCTGTGTGTTGCTGGCAACACTGGTTTCTATCAACAGTCAAAAACCGGAAACATTACCAGCCTTGAAAAAAGCAGTCATTATTATTTTTCAGGCGCTCCCGCTCACTGTTGTCATTTTTGTCCTGTTTCCAAGGGTTGAGGCTCCACGCTGGATGCTGTTTGATCAGCAACATGCTGCAAAAAGTGGTTTGTCGGACAATCTGGAACCCGGTTCCATCAGTAGTTTAGGCTTGTCTGATGAATTGGTATTCAGGGTGAAATTTACAGGTGAAATTCCTCCACCAAACCAGCGCTATTGGCGTGGCCCTGTTTTTTCCCATACCGATGGC
>DAOVUE010000276.1 GCA_030632745.1 Pseudomonadota bacterium
ATTGTAGTATTTGTAGGTATCTATTATTTATGCGATAGGAAACCCGACATTTTACTAAATGGACAGACTTCATACAAGATCTATATCGGTATTTTTTCGGTTTAGCTTAAAAGTGCGTTAATCAGATTATGATGTCGTTTACAGGAAGTTGTCTGACGCAGGCGAAAAGCATGAATCAGGGCTTTTAACTCACCCAGGGCATGGGAAAATTGATCATTAATAATAAGATATTCAAACTCTTTATAATGAGAAAGCTGAGCAACTGATTCATTCATGCGTTTTTCAATAATATCATCTTCGTCCTGTCCTCTTTCTTTCAAACGAGATAATAATTCATGCCGTGAGGGAGGCAAAATAAACACCGTAGTACAGGATTCAAATTGTTTTCGCACCTGTTGAGCACCCTGCCAGTCAATTTCCAGAATAACATCAATACCTGCCCTGAGTTTTTCTTTAATAGTTAGTTTTGATGTGCCGTAGCTGTTACAAAACACTTCAGCATGTTCAATGAAGACATCGTCATCAATCATTTTTTTGAATTGTTCTTTATCAACAAAATGATAATCAACTCCACCCCGTTCACCGGGGCGTTTTACTCGTGTAGTATAAGAAACAGAGACTTCAATCAGATCCATTTCCTCCAATAAGGCATTAACCAGGCTGGTTTTTCCGGCACCGGACGGTGCACTGATGATATACAACATTCCACAATTTTCTTCAGGACTATTCAACATATAATTACTCTATATTTTGTATTGGCTCAGGTAGTGATATTTTATTATTTTTATAACTGCAGAGTCAGCATTATAACTCTTTTGCTAAAACAATAAACAGGCTGTGTTATATTGGAACGGCAAGAAAGTCCTGATCAGATTAATGTTTGATCTGCATCATAGCATTTTTTTCTAATAAGAGTAGAGTAGAAGTGAAGGGATCCTGCTTAGGTTTATTATGTTATTTATATTCACTTGAGCCCGTTAGACTTATCATGAAACCAGCGCTGTGAATATGAAATAATCTTTGCTTGATGCAATATCAACGAGGAGGTAATATCATGTTTCACACATTTTTATTCAAAAAGCAATGCTTAATGCTATTGCTTTTCTTTCTACTTATTCCTGTCAGTCATGCCTATCAGCCTGCAGTAGAATTTCAGGAAACTTTCAATAATATTATTACGGAACAACAGGTCTCAGACTGGTCACCGGGTAAAGACCGGACAATAACCGAGCTTGCAATGAGCGGTGATGGTTCCCGGGTGACATTTAAGGTGGCTTTAACTTATTGTCAAAGCACGGATCCAATCTGCTGGAAGCTCTATGTGGTCAATGCGGATGGCACTAATCTGGTGGATATAACCCCTGACGTTAGTCCTATCACCTACCTGAGAATGAATCAGGATGGTTCCAGAGTGTTTTTCCGTTCACCAATCATTGGTATTTCTACCGATATCTATTACTGTGATGTGGCTGGTAGAAGCTGTAATATTGCCGTACAAGAAGGCCTCAGGGATTTTGATTTCCGTGTACCCTATAGTATCGACAGCACCGGTGACAACCTGTATTTTAAACATGATGACGGCTGGGACGAAGTTTCTGAAACTCATAGACGGGGTCTTTATACTGCAGGAACCGGCGGCTTTAAAAGCAGAGTGATGGATATCAGCGAACTGCCCTGTGACAGTGAATGCGGCAATATGAACTTACTGCATTTTCTTGGTGTCTCCGGTTCAGGAAATGCTTTACTATTTGTCTATAACCACGATTATTGGGGCGATGATGCCACCAGTCTCTGGAGCTACAGCAATGGTCGCCCAGTGCAGTTAGACGGCAGCCATACTTATGTCTGGAGTACACAGAATATCTTTGGGCACATGCTCAGCAGCGATGGAAGCAGCGCATTGTATACCTATCAGGACAAAGGTACGAACGGGGCTGCACTGAATCTTGTCGATATGGAGACCCTGACTATTATCCCGCTGGCCTATACCGATGATTATTTCGGTACGCCGGTGAGCTCAATGGCAGCTTTGTCACCGGATGGACGCTATGCCCGCTATCGCGGCCAGGGTTACCTGACCCGGGTTGATCGAAACGATGGCTCTAAACGTGATTTATTATCTTATACAACCAAAATGAGACACTCATTATGGTCAGGCAAGGTCAGTAACTTCTCTGCCGACAACCAGCGTTATTTCATTCTCAATCTAGATGAAACCAGTGGTGCAAAATTAACACGTGCTGACATAAATACAAGCGCAACCGGTAATGCGCCCGCGATCTCTAATATTAACTTTAGTGCATCTGCCCTGCTGCATGCTGATGACAGCACTATCGCTATTAGCGTCAATGTCAACGATCCGCAAGGACTGAGTGATATTGAAAGCGTACGTATTGAGACTCTGGTCGAAGGATTAGAGGAGCCTGAGTTTTACATGGGAAGAGAGCCATTAGCCTTCCCTACTGGTGATCCGGGCGGTACTCTGCTCTATGATGACGGCACCCATGGTGATACAACTGCCGGTGATGGTATCTTCAGCTTTGATGCAATTGCTACCCGCAAGGGAGGTTATGATGGCCCTTATGCCTATAATACCTTTTATACCCAGTTTAGCCTGCCTCATAATGTTGGCGTGCGCATTGTTGCTAAAGACAAAAGCCAGAATTATGCCATTGTCGATGTGCCGTTAACCATTACTGATGATGCTCAGGATATTATTCCTTCTGATCAGGTGATAGTCAGCGACTATGCAGCCGTGCTGCAGGAAAATTTCGATATTACATTACAGCCTGTTGATATTTTCGGCCAGGCGTATAATGTAACGCTGAGTTGGTATGCTAACCCTTTGGACAACAGAGGTTTATATTGGAAACTTGGAACCTTTTCAAAATCTGAGTCACTCTTGCCTAAAGGCGCATGGCTTGAGCCGGATCTAAGTATCACAATGGAACCAGTAGATGTGTTTGGTACTCTACTGAATGTAAACTTAACACTATGGAGAAACCCACAGGATCCATTCTGGTTTTACTGGACACTGGGTACTGCCTCTTACCACCCTGAATAGGCCGTTAGTCAGACTGCATCAAGAGCTGATGCAGTCTGTAAATGTTAGTGCCCATCCGTTAATTTAGCTATCAGGTATGTCCCAATGGATAGACAGGCCAGCAATTATGAAATACTAGAATCAAGGGTCGCCGGTCCATGCATGGATAAACCTGAAGATATCCGTTGCAAAACCTGCATAATGGACACCTCTCATTTTTTCAGAGATCTGGATATTAGTGCAAAAAAAGATTTACAGCCTTTCCTTAAGCTTAAAAGTTTTATGCGTAAAGAAATGCTCTACACGGAAGGAGAAAACTGTAAAAATTTATATATTTTGTTATCCGGTGAAGTTAAAATTTATCAATCCATGCATAGTGGTAAACATCAAATTCATAAACTGGTGCATATCCCGGGAGATCTCATTGCCGGTGATGATCTCTTTCTTGATCATCATGGCAGTTCTGCTGAAACCATTACTGATGTCAGCACCTGTTATATAAACCGCACTGAATTTTTAAAACAGTTACATAAAAATAGTGACATTTCAACGGCCATGATGCGCTTTATGTCCCGTAATATAAACTCCTATATTCGCCATATTGCAAATCTGGGGCAGAAAAACGCATTGGCACGTGTTGCTTCCTACATCTTTTTTCTGTATGAAACAC
>DAOVUE010000407.1 GCA_030632745.1 Pseudomonadota bacterium
ATAAAAGTAGGTGAACGTTTTACCCAACTATTACGGGAAAATGATACCATTGCCCGCTTAGGCGGTGATGAATTTTCCATTTTATTACCTGAGACAAAGGCGGTTCAGGCGATCAATATCGCTGAAAAAATCAATGAATCAATTAAGTCTGCTTTCAGCATCAAAGACTATGAACTCCAGATTGGTGTGAGTATTGGCATAGCAGTCTATCCTCGTGATGGCGAAGACCTTCATACTTTAATGCAGCATGCAGATGTTGCAATGTATGTTGCGAAAAGAAATAATCGAAATTACAGTCACTATAATCCAGATGAAGATGAAAATTCAATTGATCGACTTTCACTGGTGACTGAGTTAAGAAAAGCACTTAAAAATAATGAACTGGAGTTATATTTTCAACCCAAGATCGCCATGGAAAACAATAAAGTTTCAGGTGCAGAAGCTTTACTTCGCTGGATCCATCCGAACTTTGGCCTTATTAACTCGGAAAATATTATTGAGCTGGCTGAACAAGTCGGGCTAATTAATGATTTGACTGAATGGATCGTTGAGCAAGCCATAGCCTATTGCAGTCACTGCCATGAGTCAGGTTATGCCATTAATATCTCCATTAATCTGTCCGCACATAATATTAGAAACCAGAAAATGTGCATGACCGTAAAAAATTGTTTAAACAAATATAATATTGACAGCAAATATATTAGTCTTGAGATTACTGAAAGTGCAATGATGTTTAATCCAGTGCGTTCTCTGGAAGTTTTAAATGTTTTTTCCGCAATGGGCGTTTCCCTGTCTATTGATGATTTTGGTACTGGTTTTTCTTCATTAGCGTATTTGAAAAAGTTCCCTGTTAGTGAATTAAAAATTGATAAATCATTTATTATGGAAATTGAGTCTGATATAAGCAATGATGTTATTGTTCGCTCAACAATAGAGTTAGGTCATAATCTCGGACTTCACATTGTTGCTGAAGGCATTGAAAATATTGACATTTATAATTACCTTCAGAAGCTGGGCTGTGATACTGCTCAGGGCTATCTAATAAGCAAAGCGCTGGATAAACAGGCATTTTCTAACTGGCTGAAAGAGCATTTTGATAAAAGCATAAAAGATGATACCCTCTTTATTGCTTGATAAGAATCAATGGTTAAATTACTTTTCCAGGGCTATAATCTGCAACAGTCTCTCAATAATAAAATATCACTTTATGAACATAATTCCTGTTTTTTCCCTGATGCTGTTGTTCAGTATGAATGCCTGTGCTGATACTTTTCAGGATAGTACTCAGCCCGCGTCTGAAAAACAATTATTCAGCAAACACTGCGCCAGTTGCCATGGCGAAGACAGACTCGGTCTTATCGGCCCCCCACTTATCCCGCAAAGCTTCAAACGCCTGAAACAGAAAGCGGCTGTTCTGGTGATAAAAAATGGCCGTGCTGCAACCCAGATGCCTGCTTTTGGAGCCGTTTTATCTGATACTGAAATCAGCACACTGGTGAATTATATCTACACCAAACCGGCTCATTCTCCCAAATGGGACATGGCGGCAATCAAACAAAGCCATAAAATATCTCATCCGCCTGAAACATTGG
>DAOVUE010000090.1 GCA_030632745.1 Pseudomonadota bacterium
ATTTTATCGGAAAAATAAATTATCACTTGGTAAAGCGGCTGATCTAGCAGGGCTTGATAAAATTGATTTTATAAAAAAGATTCAAAATGATGGTGAGGTTGTTTTTGATTATTCTGATGATGAGATAAATGAGTTTTTTGACGGTACGGATACTATTCGTTGAAATCTAATGCTCTAACGGTTTCAAATACGACACCGATAATTTCTTTTTGCTCAATTGGAAAGCTTGATATTTTAGAAAAAGTTTTTGGTGAAATTATTATACCTGAAGCAGTTTACAATGAAATCAAGCAAAAAGAGAGCTATGGTTATGAAGACATTGACTCAAAATTTATAAAGGTTGAGCCAGTTAAAAGTAAGAATTATCTGGCCTTGCTATTAAATCAGCTAGATATTGGAGAGGCAGAAACAATTATTTTGGCAAAAGAATTAAATGCAGACAATGTGCTTATTGATGAAAAGTTGGGGTATCGTATTGCTAAAAATTCTGGACTTAATGTTGTTAGAACTTTATTCATATTATTAAAGGCAAAAGATCTGCAGCTTATTGATAAAGTAAAGCCATTGCTTGACGATATGATTCATAAAGAAAGATGGTACTCAAAAAATGTATACCAGGCTTTTTTGAAAAAAGCACAGGAGTTATAATCTACGAAAATAGAGTATAATTAGCCGTGATGCCAGTCCAGGTCATATTATAGTGAGTGGAACAGCGGTTCTCAGAACTGCAACAAAAAATTTAAAAACTGCTATACTATTTTATTGTTTCAAGAAAACGTCTCGCGGATTCAACTTCCAAATAATCTATCATGCTGTTTAACTCTCTAACTTTCCTAAGCTTTATTGCTCTATTTATTCCGGCTTATTTTCTTACGCATGGAAAAGTCAGATTATGGTTGTGCCTGCTGAGCAGTTATTTATTCTACGGCTGGTGGGATTATCGCTTTCTGCTGCTGATATTTGCTCTGACTCTGATTAATTATTACTGCGGACTGCATATGCTGGATGCTGCAGAAAACAGGCACAGGCATAGTCACAAATTTATCTGGATCAGTATGCTCAGCAGCCTGGGTATTCTGGGCTTTTTTAAATATTTTAATTTTTTCTCATCGAATATAGTATCCCTGTTTAATAATCTGGGTATAAATATTGATCCCTTAGCCATTGATATTATCCTACCCGTAGGTATTTCTTTTTATACTTTTCAAACCATGAGTTACACCATTGATATTTATCGCTATCAAATTAAACCGGAAAAGTCCCTATTAAAGTTCTCAACCTTTGTTGCTTTCTTTCCTCAGCTTGTTGCAGGGCCAATTGTAAGAGCTTCTGTTTTTATTCCGCAATTAAGAAGTGATCGATTTCCCTCGACAGAAGATATTATTACCGGTCTGCAGTGGGTGATCTGGGGCTTTTTTCTAAAAGTGGTGGTTGCTGACTCATTGGCATTGGTCGTTGATGTGCGCTTTGAAAACCCCTTAAATCATAACGCATTGTCATTATTAACCGGTGTTATTTTTTATGCTTTTCAGATTTATGGTGACTTTGCAGGTTATTCGCTCATTGCCATTGGTATAGCAAGAATATTAGGCTTTCATTTCCCGGAAAATTTTCATAAACCCTATTTTGCTTCCAGCATTACTGAATTCTGGCGAAGATGGCATATATCCCTTTCTACCTGGTTAAGAGATTATGTGTATATTTCTTTGGGAGGAAACAGGCAGGGTCATTTTAACATGTACCGTAATTTAATGATTACCATGCTTCTGGGCGGCTTATGGCATGGAGCAAGCTGGAACTTTATTATCTGGGGTGCTCTTCACGGCTTCTATCTGCTGCTGGATAAATTCTTTTGCAAAATAAAAGACGGCCGTTCCGGGAGGATTAAAACTTCTGTTTTTGTTTATCCTGTAAGGCTTATAAAAATACTCTTTACTTTTACCTTAGTCTGTATTGCATGGGTGTTTTTTAGAGCAGCTGATTTGAGTGATGCATTACTGATATTGAATAAAATGGTTTATTTTGATGATTACCAGTTTTCCGGCGTGACGCAAAAATTTCATGTTATCAAAGGCTTTATGATAATTTCTTTTTTACTATTGATTGAGGCTTTTAGTTCAACAACTATTATTCTCAGCTTGAAACAGCGATATCCTTATCTGCACTTGTTATTTTCAGCATTTGTAATGATCTTGATTGCATTTTGGGGGACGTTTGATAATAGTGCATTTATTTACTTCCAATTTTAAGTTCCAGTGTTAGGGCCGTGGAAAATTTATTATTTCCAGAGCCCTTAGGATTTTTATGAAACTGATTAAAAAAATTATCTTTGTTGTCATGGTTTTTTTTGCTCTGGATTATCTCATTAGTGACAATTTGCATAAAATTTCCAGTGCATCCAATATTCGCTATTCACGATTATTTTATCAATCAATTCATGCTGATGTGATTTTTATTGGAAATTCAAGAGCAGTGAATACGTTTTATACACCCTATATAGAAAAACAATTTTCTTTTCAGGCCATAAATCTGGCCTATAACGGCTTATCTGCACCCTTGATGGAGTTGTTTATCAATGAATATCTGCAACGCAATGAAGCACCTGATACGATAGTGCTTGAAGTGACTGCATTGAAGAATGATTATGATGTTTTAAAAAACTTTAAGCAGTACACTTTTGATTCAAAGGCATTGATGCTGTTATTGAATAAACATAATCCTGAAATTTATTATGCATCAAGACTTGCAAAAACTTTTGCCTATAATTCAGAATATTTTCTCAGGACATTATATTACCTTAATCGTTCAGATCAGGACTGGATTAATCGCTATCAGATTGAGCCTGATTTTTACGAGAAAATTCAGCCGTCAGATAAAAAATTAGACCTGTTGGAATTCGTGGATAAGCAGTCTATGGATTCTTTGCGGCGCATCATTAATGTATGCCGACAGAATAATATCAGGCTCAAGCTTGTGTTGGCTCCGATACTGGATAAAATGCGCAACAAAGAGGATATTGACGCTTATGTAAAAGATATTGAAAACAGATCTCATATGGATGTGACTGATTTATCTGCCGTGGTCAATGAAATCAGCTATTTTGCAGATACAATTCATAGCAATGAAAAAGGTGCTGAAAATCTAGCGGATTATTTGCTGAAAAGCGGTTTTTTTGATAATAAGGAAAGTTTTAAATAATAAGTGCCCTCAGCAACTATAGCCCTCAGCAAATATTGTTGCCGCTGTCGCTTTGCAAACCTGCACAAATTGTTGGTTATTTTACCTCTTTGGTTTTTGATTCATTAATCAGCAGCAGCAATTTTTCTAAAGAGACAGGTTTGCCGGTATAGTAGCCCTGCGCATAATCCACGCCCATTTCAACGAGCAGCTGCATGATTTTTTCTGACTCGACATATTCTGCCACTGTCTTTAAATTCATGGTTTTTGCGACCTTGCAGGTAGCATCCACAATAGCAAAATCCGTGCTAGACTGAGACAGGTTATGGACAAATGAACCATCAATTTTGAGTACATCTACAGGCAGTTTTTTAAGATATTCAAATGATGACAAGCCACTTCCAAAGTCATCCAGTGCAACAGAGCAGCCGAGTTCCTGTACCTTAGAAACAAAAGCAGCAGCATTGTACATATTGGCAATAGCGGCTGTTTCAGTTATTTCAAAACAAATCTTTTTTGCAGGCACGTTATATTTATGTATTAATTGTTCTATATCAAAACATAAGTTGGGATCTGCCATTGACTGTCCGGAAAGGTTTATTGAGCAAATTCCCATGTTCTTTATATCCAAATCGGCTGATGATAACCACTGAAATGTATGTCTTATCACCCATCGATCAATATTGGGCATCAGATTAAAACTTTCTGCATAAGGAATAAATTCTCCCGGCATTTTAATTTTGCCATCAGAGCTCTTCAGGCGTAACAAAACTTCAAAATAAAAGGCCGGATCAGCATTATTGTCTTTATCAATTGAAATAATAGGTTGAGCAACCAGAGTAAAACTATTTTTTGACAGAGCTTTATTAATTTTTCCCAGCCAGTCGGCACGCGTTTTACGCTGTGTTTTATTTTGATCCTGATCGTCAACAATTACCGATCCGATATTGCCCTGTTGATATGCTTTTTCAACCAAGGCTCTGGCATGTTCCAGCGGGCCGTGTAATTCTCCATGCGTGTAATTAGCCGGTACCAGTGAAAAAACAGCATTGATGTGAAAAGGATGCTGCTGCCAGATAAAATTAAAGTCTTTAACCTTCTCGGCCAGGTTGCGCAGTACATCAATGGAATGCTCATCATGATTATCTTCTAATAGTATCGCAAATACAGGCCCGCTGACACGATAGATCTTGACATCCATACCTGCTTCAAGCTGTAAGAAGCTGCCAAACTGGCAATAAAGTGCATTTCGAGCTTCAAAGCCATAACCCTGAAATAATGCATCGTAATTAGAAATTGAAATGCAGCCCAGCATGTGCTTAACATCTGAAGTTTGATCGACTTGAGTAACACTTTCCATACTCTTGTGTAAATAACGTAAATTTGGCAATCCCGTAATTGGATCATGGAGTGTTGCTTGCTCTAATAATAGTTCTTTTCTACGACGTTCCAGTGCTATTGCTGCAACCAGTTGTCCTAATATGGCCAGAGTAATGATCAGCAACAGCATACCTAATGCATGAGGGGGCGTCATTTCTCTCGGAGTGCCTGCAATACCAAAAAAATGAAAGGTAAAGACTGTGTATGAAATAATGGCAACCGCTATATTGGTAAAGACTACTCCCAAACGCAATGCACTCCATATTATCATGGGAAACAACAGCAGTTCAGCATCAAGCAAGCCGGCAAAAGCATAATGCTTTCCCAGGGTTAAGGTCAGTAATACCAGTATCGCTACTGCAGCCAGCCATGCTATTTTCTCGGCCTTTATAACAGAAGGAGCTGCATAGGCATATTGTAGAAAAGATTGATGGCCAAATAAAATGATTGCCGGTGCAAAAATTAATGCCCCCAATGCCTCACCTAAAGTATAGGAAAAAATAATCAGACGAATATCTTCAATAATATCGAATCGCTCAATTATCCAAATCAGTGGTAAATCCAGAAATAACTTGACTATTGGGGAAATCAGCATCCCGGCAACATAAAAGTGCAGATAGTTTTTAACTGGCTGGCTTACAACCTCATCACTAAAAAAACGACGCAAATAAAGTAGAGCCAGCCAGCCGGTTATCAGCATAGAAGTCGATAACCAGAATGAAACTAGAAAGGAATAAGCAATAAGATAGAAGTGACAGAAAAATAAACCGACAAATAAAGCAGGGATTGCCCTGGCACCCATGCGGAACAATAAACCCAGAATAATACCTGAGCCGAGAATCACAACAGGTGTTTCTTCATGCAGAGGAAAGTGATATAAATGAGAAATCCATCCGGCTATAGCGATTGACGAGGCAATAATAGTTTGAATAAATATATTTCTTATCAGATTCATTAAATTGATTTTTTTAGTTATTTTCATGTGCAGACAGTTTATAGAGACTATCATATTATTAAAAAGATGTCACAGACTCAGGTTTATTATTTCAACTATTAAACGAATATATGGAGTGCTGGTTGAGGGGGAGTTTGCAACAAAAAAAGTATAAAGAAATAAACAAAAAATAAGAGTATAATTGTCCAAAAATTACAAAGATGGTATTTATTAAATTTTATTTTGAGGAAAATAAGTATGAGCAATAATGAAGAAAATGTATTAATGGAATATGTGAAGCAAATTTCTTTGCTTGCGGCACTGGCACTCATTGTAATATGGGTACTGGTTATTTTAGTGTCCTTTTTTGCTTCGTTTGGTGCTCATCATGAAGTTGATCCGGATGCAGTCAATAATCGTTTAAAGGCCATTGAAGTGGTTGCTGTTGTTGGAGGAGATGCATCTGCTGCAGCCGAAACAAGTTCAGAAGCAGCTAAAGAAACAGTGACTGCTGATACAGGTCCTATTGATGGTGAAGCGATTGTGACCGCAACGTGTTTTGCATGTCATGGAACAGGAATTTTAGAATCTCCAAAAATTGGTGATAAAAAGACCTGGGATAAGCGCCTGGAAGCTAATGTGGATTTGGATGGACTGGTCCAATCAGCAATTAAAGGCAAGGGTGCCATGCCTCCCAGTGGTGGTAATGCCGGCTTGAGTGATGCACAGCTTAAAGCAGCAATTGAATTTATGATGAAGTAGACTGTTAATACTTATTTTATAAACCCTTCTCTGGAACAGAGAGTCAGCCGCCCTCTTTTTACACAGCCTGATTACTCTCTGCTCCTACTCTCTGCTTCTAATCTATTTTTATGCTTCAATATGGTGCTTATGTATTCCTTAATGCTATATTGCGGTGCATTCTTATTTATCTTTTTTATTTAAATCCAGTACCTTCAAGTGACTATTAGGTGTCTATAATGCATCAATAGTTTATTAATCATAAACTTTTATGATTTTGGCATATAATATGCTTCTTAGTGTGAATAAGTATAAATCAGAAGGAAGTGGTATGACGCCGGAAGACGTCATTCCCCTGCATACGCCAGGGGGCAGGCTC
>DAOVUE010000356.1 GCA_030632745.1 Pseudomonadota bacterium
ATGCAGATACAAATAAGAAAGTTCAAGTCAAAATAAAACGCGGGGACAACATATTAGAAAAATCTCTTGATTTCTCTCTGCCTGCTGTTAAAGCCCATGAGAAAAATCCTCATAGCTATGCCCGCTAAAAAGGCTGAAATCCCTAAGATGGGCAATGCTTGACAGGCTGTTGCGATCCCTTCTTTAATAGATGATAGGCCTCATCAACCGAAGTACAGAAATCAACTAAATGATCCTTGAAATAGGTTTCCTGTGCTTGAGAGGGAAAGTGGATATCTGCCATATGTGTAATGACATAGACAACTCTATTATGAACACAATTATGCTGGATTGAGTACTCAAATGCTTCTTCAGAGAGATAGTTTTTGCCTGATTTAACACAGATTGTATTCACTGGAATTTGCACATCAAAATGTCCGATAGCCTCATGAATACTATTGACATCATTCATGCTCAGTTCACCATCAGCATAAATATCCACCAGAATAATATTATCTCTTTCATTATACAAGCTGACAATGGCTTTACCGGTATCAATATTCATCAACATCCCCAGGTATTTAACACACATAAACAGACAAAGCTAAGCGACACTTTTACCCGGTAGAACTATAACATTATTAGTTGAATTGAACCTGAATAAAAAATAATATTGTGACTATAGTCACAAAATCAGAACTATAGATTTGTAAATAAGACAGAGGCAGCTTTTTATTCGCTCAAGGCTGCTCATGTTATTAGATAAGAGAGTTTAGATATAGGGTGGGATATTAACTTTCCTAAATCGGGCAGGATGAGGCTTTTCACCTCATCCCTGTCACAGAACCGTAGCGTAGGTACAGAACTTGTATACGGTTCATGTTATTTTACTATGAGTTTATTATTTTATTTCCAGCCATTTTCGTCCCCGAGATCCATAGACTATAGAGCTGCTGACTGAATCTCCGTCAGCAGCAGCACAGGTCAAAGTAAAGGTTGATGGATTATTAAGAGTCATATCCTCAGAACCAGCGATTGCTTTTGTTCCTGACCAGTTATCTGAAGCAGTACAGCTAGAGGCATTTTCAGACGACCAGCTCAATTTAATGCTACCACCACGAGCAACTCTGAATGGACTTGCTGTAAAATTAACAGTAGGCGGCAGATTCACTACAGGCGGTGGATTTGGTTCAGGCGCTGTTGTTCCACCACCATCACTGATAACATTTGTTTCAGTGCTGTCAATTGTTTCATGTTTCAAGGTTTGTGCTTCATACATTCTCTTAAAATCCAGCACCTGTTCCAGCTGATTGTTATCAGCATAAAGATCCTGTAAAAAACCATGTGAAATCGTTTGATAATTTAACGATACACTGACATTAAATACACCTGCAGCTAATCCGGAAATACGATAGATGAGTTCATCACTACCATCATTAAAATCAGCATCCATATCTGCCAATCCTTTTACTGCAACATCGGATGGAACATTTGACTTATCAAAGCCTCTTGGTGTCAGCCGGTTATCTTTCAGATACTGGGCTGAACGTAATAAAGTAAAAGTGACAGCGCCATCTGTATTAGCCATAATCGTTTCATATATCTGCACCTGATCTTCTGTAGAGATTAGATTATAATGAGGTTCAAATATTGACAGATCCAGATCATTGTCTGCGCCTGCAATCGATCCATCCGTATTGATTTTTCCTGATTCAAAAACGGTATTATTATTACTATCGGTCACTTTAAAGTGCAGCCACATACGGCGAGATGGATAGGCTGTTGGTGTTTTGTGTCCTGAATTATTGACCAGTTTGACATGTGCTTCTAATTCACCATTAGTTACTGAAACCGAAGTGATTTCTACGCTTACAGAACTTTTAAGCATATTTCTTGCACGGTTAATACTTAGATCCATATTGTTACTGATAACATCTAATTCAACAGCATTATCTCTCAATAGAGTTAACATCGTAGTATTGGCACCGACCAGATGATGTTTAGCAAAGCCGTCTTTAGTCTCCAGCCACATTGGACGACTGGAAACTTTTGATGTCGTTTTCGGCATATGGCAATCCTGGCAACTTTGTGGATTAGCGCCTGCGTCTTCAAATTCTGAATTTTGCCATTCGGTATACGGCATTTGTTCAGGAAAATATTCCGCTTCTGTTTTTGGTATTATGTCACCCACACCATCAACATAAGGTGTTTTTAAATCATGACAGCTTGCACACAGAGCTGAATCTGAAATATGTGCACTGTATGCAGGCATATAACCGGTATTATTAATCATTGGCTGAGCAAAAATATCACTGAACTGCCCATAAATAATTTTATTATTATTAATACTATACTGCCCCGAAGAGCCGTCCGGTGTGCCCAGATTAACATCTTCAATTTGATGACAAACCGTACAACTGACTCCATTCATAGCTTCATCATAGAATTCGTGTGAAGGATTCAGTACTCCATTATCCCCAAATAGAGACATTTCCCCGCCCTGTACCTTATTGATCTCATAATTAGCAATGGGTGCATGACATTTACTGCATTTATCATTGATAAGCGTTGATAAATGCGGATTGCGTTCAAGCTGTGTGGCCACTTTGGCTCTCCAGAACGGGTCTTTTGTAGCATTGGCCATCATGGATGTACCCCAGTCCCTGACAATAGAAACATTGTCTCCTGATGTATCAACCAGTCCATCATGACACATGGAACAGTTACCTGAACCAGAAAAATGTGATGTTGTGAATGTTGTATCTTCCGCTAATGCGGTACATGAAAATAAAAAAAACAGCAGAAAAACTAAGGATTGACTTAAATTCTTACTCATTGAATGCTCCCCCCGAGCTATGAATATCTAAAATAGAAAAGATAATAAAGCAAAGAGTGTGCCATTCAATAATTTCAATAACTTACAATTAATATTAG
>DAOVUE010000397.1 GCA_030632745.1 Pseudomonadota bacterium
AACGTTTTCTATAGATAAGTTTGTCATCGTAATCTCCCTGCTTCAAATGCTCTATAATAGCTTTCAAATAGTCTGCATAAGGCAAAGCATTAAAAATACGCTGATAGATCTCTTTCTGGACCTCTCTGGCCAGATCTGTCCAGTCGGTTCTGACGCTTTCCAGACCCTTAAAAACAATCCGTCCCTGCTGCTGATTATTCGCGTCACAAATCATACCCGCATAACGCTTTTTACTGCCCTTATCTGAGCCTCTTATGGTCGGCATGAAGAAGCGGCTATAATGAGTTTCATATTCCATTTCTAAAGCAGATACAAGCTGATATTTTTCAGCCAGTATATGACGCCAGTAATGATTGATTTTATTCACCAGCTGCTGACCTGCCTGATCAGCACTGTTTTTCTCTTTTGCTCCGCCCAATGAAACGAAAACCGAATCGGTGTCTCCATAAATCACATCATAGCCTTCTTCTTCAATCAACACCGCCGTCTGCTTCATTAACTCATGTCCCCTGAGAGTTATTGAACTGGTTAAGCGGGCATCATGTACACGGCAGCCCGGAGTTCCCAGAACGCCATAAAAAGAGTTCATAATAATCTTAATCGCCTGAGATAAAGTTTTATTATTGTCTGCTTTTGCCTTATCTCTGGCCTGCCATAAGGATTGAATGATGTCCGGTAAAATAGTGTCGTTGCGTGCAAAACTCACACCATTGAAGCCGGGCACACATTCTTTTTCGTCCAGTTCTTCTGCTCTGATCCGTGCATAGGGATCAACACAAAAGGTACGGATTATTGCCGGATACAGACTTTTATAGTCCAGTACTAACACACTATCATACAAGCCCGGTTTAGAGTTCATTACATAACCGCCGGGGGCTGACAGTGTTTCATTTCTATCCATCAGATTAGGAGCTACAAATCCTTTACGGTGCAGACGGGGTAAATACAGATTATCAAAGGCTGCTACGGAACCTCCGCTTCTATCCATCTCCAGCCCGGTAAGTCTCGCCCTCTCAACGGCAAAGGCAATTAAATCTGTCTGTGCAAAAATATCCCACACCAGCTGACAATCTTCCAGATTATAAGCGGCTAGGGCCTGTTTATCTTCATAAAAGCGGCGCTTGATTTGTTTTGCATTGTGTAACGGATCATAGTTTTTTTGTTTAGTATTTGTAGTTACAGGATTGGCTTCCAGCTTGCCTCGCCCCAGCAACTCACGCCCTACTGACTCTAGTGAAAAACTGGGGAAATTCCAGCTGGCACTTTTTAGAGTATCAATACCATCAAGAACAATCCGACCTGGAATTAATAAAAAGAAATGACTCTGCTCTGTCTGTGCTTTACGCCATACCGGCAGACTTTCTGCCCTGCCGATAGCCAGTGATATTTTCAGGCTATCGGCTTTTTTCTGTAAAAATCGAAAATCAAAATTAATCACATTCCAGCCAATAATAATATCCGCATCCTGCTCCACAAGCAGCTCAATAAAACGCAGCATTAATGATCTTTCATCAGCAAAACACTCAATATTTTGTGTGCTTTTTTCATCTGAAGTCATATTGCCTTTCATTAAGGTGATATGCCAATGCTCACAGAGTAATGAAATGGAATAAAGTTCCTGACTGTCATAGGCTGTTTCAATATCCAGCGACATTATTTTTAATTGCGGCTGATATGTTTGCGGATCTTTGCAGGGCTTTATTTTTGGATTAAGAATAAGCTGTGATCTGTTTTCCTCAGCAGATTCATTATTATGAAAATTTTTATCCTGCAGCTCAATGCTTACAGGTCCCGTTAGGAACCGTTCTGTTAAAAATCGTTCAACGGGTCTGATATCCGCTTCATAATGCCTGATAGAAAATTTTTTCAGCAATTCTCTGGCCTGATATAAAACCTGCTGGGAATTAAAATAAACTCCCGCTACAGGCTGATGATCAAAGTCCTTTAATTGCAGTGCTTTAATGCTTATGCCTGCAAAAGAAGCCAGTAATCGGGCAACCTGCTCAGTATCTTCGCGGCGGATAAAAAAAATAGCAGATTGATTTTCAATAAAAACATGAATAGGACCCGCATGACTGGAAAACCAGAAATCCAGCACTATACCTCGATCCGTATCACGCCACTGTCGGGTTAACAG
>DAOVUE010000142.1 GCA_030632745.1 Pseudomonadota bacterium
GTCCGTGCAACTATTCTCTATTAACGTCATTCCCGAAGTCTTTTATCGGGAATCTATTGCTAAAAATGGATCCCCGATAAAAGACTTCGGGGATGACGATAGGTAATATCCAGGTTAGTCACGGACTTATTGAGAAGTTACTTTTATTCTTTGTATTAAAATTGATGCTAAGCATTGTATAGTTAAAAAGTTATGAGATAATAGGCCGTTAACTAATATTTACAATATCTGGTTCCAAGCTTTCCAAAATACTGCCACAGGAGTTCCATCGTGTCTATTGAAAATACCTCGCATTATGTAAGTCGTCTGACCCGTAATACTTTGGCCATCATTCTTGCCGGAGGACAAGGTTCCCGTTTGAAAGAGCTCACTGCATGGCGTGCAAAACCTGCCGTACCCTTTGGCGGTAAATTCCGCATTATTGACTTTCCACTGTCAAATTGTGTGAATTCAGGGATTCGGCGTATTGCGGTCGCTACTCAATATAAATCTCATTCACTGATTCGGCACATACAACAGGGCTGGGGACATTTTCGCGGTGATTTCGGCGAGTTTGTCGAGTTATTACCGGCACAACAGCGTATTAAGGAAAACTGGTATCTGGGAACAGCAGATGCCATCTATCAAAACCTGGATATTATCAGAGCACACGATCCTGAATATATTCTGGTTTTAGCAGGCGATCATATTTATAAAATGGATTATGGTGCTATGCTGGTCAAGCATGCAGAAAATAAGGCTGATTTGACGGTAGGTTGTTTTGAGGTGACTTTGGCAGAAGCAAAAGAATTTGGTGTTATGGCGGTGGATGATGAAAATCGTATTGTGGAATTTGCAGAAAAATCGGAACATCCCAAGCATATGCCCGGTAATTCGAAATGCGCTCTGGCTTCTATGGGGATCTATGTTTTTAATGCTAAATTTTTGATTGAACAATTGATTAAAGATGCCGATGAAAAAGATTCATCACGTGACTTTGGTAAGGATATTATTCCTCATGTGGTGAATAAATATAGAGCCTTTGCCTATTCATTCAATAATAAAGAAGAACAGAGTCAGACTTACTGGCGTGATGTGGGAACCATTGATGCCTTCTGGAAGGCAAATCTGGAATTAATCGGTGTTTCACCTGAGCTGAATATGTATGATAATATCTGGCCGATCTGGACGCATCAGGAACAATTGCCTCCTGCAAAATTTGTCTTTGATGATGATGACCGTCGCGGTATGGCTGTTGATTCAATGGTCTCAGGTGGTTGTATTATTTCAGGCTCTAAAATCTCTCATTCATTATTATTCTCTAATGTTCATGTCCATTCCTTTTCTCTGGTTGAAGATTCAGTGCTGCTGCCTAATGTAGAGATTGGACGAAACTGCGTTATAAAAAATGCAGTGATTGACAAGGGCACGCAGATACCGCCGGACACCCGTATTGGTATTGATAGAGAAGAAGATAAAAAACGTTTCCGTGTCACCGAAAACGGGGTTATTCTTGTGACACCGGATATGATTGGTTCTAAGTTGCATAGTGTACGATAATTTAAAATAAATAAGGAGTGGCAGCAGTAGTGAGTTCTTCTAAAGGGGATAAGTTAAAAGTTGTTATATGCTGGCATATGCATCAGCCGGAATATCGTGATCTGAGAAAAAATGAGTATCAGTTACCCTGGACCTATTTACATGTTATAAAAGATTATGTTGATATGGTCGACCATCTGGAAACGATTCCGGGTGCCAGGGCTGTGGTTAATTTTACCCCTACTCTGCTGGAACAAATTGAAGATTATAAGCAGCAGTTGAAGGCTTTTTTACGTCATAATACACCGCTTCGCTGTCCTTTATTAGCGAGTCTGACCAGTGAGAAATTGCCTTCCAGCCCGCCGCTGCGTTTACAAATCATCAATGACTGCTTACGTGCTAATAGAGAACGTCTGATTGATCGTTTTCCTGCGTATAAGAAATTAGCCGATATGTCAGCCTGGTTTGTCAATAATCCTGATACGGTATTTTATCTGGAAGAGCAATATTTATTTGATATGCTCACCTGGCATCATCTTGCGTGGCTGGGTGAAACTGTTAAACGTAATGATCGTAGAATCAAACGCCTGATCATGAAAGAAAGCGATTATACTCTTAATGATCGCTATTTATTGCTGGAAGTCATTGGTGAATTACTCAATACGCTTGTTGCCCGCTATCGACGTCTTGCGCAATCGGGGCAAATTGAATTATCGGTTACACCTTATGCCCATCCCATTATTCCATTACTGCTGGATCTTACTTCTGCCAGAGAAGCCATGCCTGATGTGCCTTTACCGGAAGAGACTGTCTATCCCGGTGGTAAAGAGCGGGTACACTGGCATATTCAGCAGGGTCTGGATATTTTTAAAAATCATTTTGGTTATAAGCCTGTCGGATGCTGGCCGTCTGAAGGCGGGGTGAGCGATGCTACACTGGATATCTTATCAGAATATGATTTTAAATGGGTGGCAACAGGGGGTAGTGTTCTCAATAACAGCCTGAGTAAAGCCAATATCATTGATGAAGTTTATAATAATATTGGTATCCATCGTGCCTATACGGTGAAGAGTGAGCAGCAGAAAAAAAGCAAGGATGAAGCCATTAATATTTTCTTCCGTGATGATGGATTGTCAGACTTAATTGGTTTTACCTACTCCAAATGGCATGCTGACGATGCGGTGGGTAATTTAATAGAGCACCTGGAAACCATTCATGACTATCGGGATGATCAATCCGGTCGTGTCGTGTCGATTATACTTGATGGTGAAAATGCCTGGGAATATTATCCTGAAAATGGCTATTACTTTCTGACAACACTTTATAAACGTCTGGTAGAACATCCTGATATTGAATTGACTACCTTTGCAGAATGTGTCGAGCCAAAGTCAAAAACCACAGAACTTCCTTCACTGGTCGCCGGCAGCTGGGTGTATGGTTCTTTTTCAACCTGGATTGGAGACCGGGCAAAAAATCGCGGCTGGGATATGTTAACTGAAGCCAAGAAATGTTTTGATAAAGTGGTTGCCCGTGGTGAACTGGACTCAGGACAGCTTGCCCGTGCAGAACAACAGCTGGCTGTTTGCGAGGGTTCAGACTGGTTCTGGTGGTTCGGTGATTATAATCCTGCTGATTCTGTCAGCAGTTTTGAATCCTTATATAGGCTGAATTTATCGATACTCTATCAATATCTCGGGGTGTTGCCTCCCAGCTATCTGACTCAGGTCTTTACTCAGGGCAGTGGTTCTCCTGCAACCGGTGGAACCATGCGGCCCGGACAGGAATGATGATGAGTACCATAGAAAAAAAATATAACCAGTCTATTCCTTTAGATAAACGACGTGCAGGAGTTCTGCTCCATCCTACCTCATTACCCGGTCCTTATCATAATGGTGTTTTAGGTGAGGATGCCTATCGGTTTATTGATGTTCTGCAGCAGACAGGCTTTACCGTCTGGCAGACATTACCCCTGGGACCTACACATAGTGATGGATCGCCTTATCAATCTCTTTCTGTTCATGCCGGCAGCCCTGATCTGATTGATCTGCAGTGGCTGGTGGATAGAGACTGGCTTTTAGAGCAGGATTTGCAGTATTATTTTGCTGATGTATTGGATCGCTCAAAGTGCCTGTTAATGGCCTTTGACCGATTTCATCAGCATTGCACTCAGAATGAGCATAGTTCAGAAGCTATTTCTTTTCAAAAATTTATAGAGGAAGAATCGTTCTGGCTGGAGGATTATGCTTTATATTGTACATTGAAAAAAGAACATCAGCAGAAAAGCTGGATAGACTGGCCTGATGATGTAAAAAATCGTAACAAGAAAGCACTTTCTGCAGCGAAAATACAATTCAAAATGGAAATTCTATACCATCAGTTTGAGCAGTATTTATTTTTTAGTCAGTGGTTGACAATAAAAGAATACGCAAATAATAAAGGTATTTATTTATTTGGTGATTTACCCATATTTGTTGCTCATGACAGTGCTGATGTCTGGGCACATCGCACATTTTTTAAATTAGATAAAAAGGGTAACTCTCAGGTCGTTGCAGGTGTTCCTCCAGACTATTTTTCTGCCACCGGGCAGCGTTGGGGAAATCCTCATTATCAATGGGATACCATTGAAGCATCAGGCTTCAGCTGGTGGATTGAGCGTATTAAAACACAGCAATTATTATTTGATCTGGTGCGTATCGATCATTTTCGGGGTTTTGAGGCCAGTTGGGAAATTCCGGTCGAAGAAGACACTGCTATGAATGGCCAGTGGGTTAAATCACCGGGTCAAAAATTATTAACAGCCTTATATCAGGCCTATCCTGATTTAACACTGGTGGCAGAAGATTTGGGTATTATTACCCGTGAAGTGGATGACTTGCGGGAACAGTTTAATCTGCCCGGCATGAAAATAATGCAATTTGCTTTTTCAGGCGAGGCCACAAATCCTTATTTACCCCATAATCATCAAATCAATAGTGTGGTTTATACCGGCACTCACGATAATGATACTACGGTATCGTGGCTGGACGGTTTAGATGAAGGTCAAAAACACATTATTCGTGAGTATTTTAATTTTCCCTATGATGCTCTTAATAAGGTGCTGATGAGCCAGACTATGGCTTCAGTCGCTAAGCTGGCCATACTGCCGTTACAGGATATTATGGATCTGGGTGAAGGGTCTCGTATGAATACTCCGGGAACTGCAGAGGGTAACTGGCAATGGCGTTTTAGCTGGAAACAATTGACAGACGATGCAAAAATGAATGCACGTCACATGAATATACTATACGGTCGTACTGAATAACTAAAGAATAGCTACAAAAAAAATTGTTGAAAAATTAATAAAATATAAAAGGTAATAGAATAAATATGAAAAAGCAGGTTTTTGCATTTGAAGAAGGTGATGGAAAGAATAAAACACTATTAGGTGGCAAAGGAGCTAATCTTTGTGAAATGACGCAAATGGGTTTGAATGTCCCGCCGGGTTTTGTCATTAGTACAGAAACCTGTCTGGACTATCTGGATTCTGATGCTGGTGAACTGCCGGCCTCTTTGATGGCAGAAGTACGTGAGCAAATGCAGCAGCTGGAACAGAAAACCGGCAAAAAATTTGGTGATGCAAACAATCCTCTGCTGGTTTCAGTACGTTCAGGCTCAGCCATGTCTATGCCCGGCATGATGGATACCATTTTAAACCTGGGCTTGAATAGTGAAACACTAAAAGGTGAAATTGAGCAGACCGGTGATGAACGTTTTGCCTATGATTCCTATCGACGTTTTTTGCAGCTATTCGGAAAAGTCGCTTTAGGGATTGATGATGAACCCTTTGATGAAGCCTTTGCTCAGATTAAAAAAGTCAAGGGAATTAAAGAAGATATCGGCTTGTCTGCGGATGACCTGGCTCTGACCTGTGAAGAATTCCGGGATATTATTCAA
>DAOVUE010000207.1 GCA_030632745.1 Pseudomonadota bacterium
TAATAGCCCGGAGGTTTCATTGCCATACTCAATAGCGGATGTTGACTCAAATCCAGGATCAGATCAGCCGTTATAGTTTCTGCATTAGCCGTGCCCTTTTCACCCAGATAGATTTTAAAGGCCCCCAGATAACCTTCTATTTGAATATCTCGTCCAGCCACAGCGACAACCGGAACACCCGGTTCTTCGACACCACTGGTTAAAACCACCTGAGGGTGCAGTTTTTCAGTTAAGCGCGGAGCAAACTCCATGGCTTCCATACCGCCAATTACGGCAATACGTCCCCGCGACTGAAATTTCACCAGACTGGTTGGTGTAACAGTTTGCTCATCAAACGCCTGCAGAGCTTTTTTACGTGCTTTGTAATTCAGCAGAGAGGCTGGATTTTCATTATAGTCATTCATAAAAGGGTTCACTCATGATAGTTTTTCATTATTACACTTTTCGCTACCAGACAATGCTGATTGTTCAATACTCTCTATACTATCTATACTATCTTCATCCACAGCAGCCGTTTCATCCGGCATCAAAGCCGGTCTTGTTTCATTCACTTTATCTTCAGAACAGGCTTCGTCCAGCCTGACCAGCGTATCATTCTCATCTAAGACGGTATCGTTTTCCGCAGCAATCTGCAGCTTCCTTCTGGCTTCTTCTTCCAGTTGAAAACGCATATCTGCGGTAACAATATCACCCAGTTTTTCAAACGATGTAAATTCTTCATCATAATCATCCAGACCATCACAAAGATTAAATCCCTGCCCCTGAAACAGTTTACGCAAGGCCAGTTTACGCAGTTCTTCACTGACTCCCGGTGATAAAAATCCGCTATAATCAGAGTCCTCATCCAGGCTGTCCAAATCAGGCATATCCTTGTCACAGAGTAAAACTTTTTCTTCATCCAATACAGGACATGCCTGTGTATCAGCAGCAGTTTGCAGTGAAGAATTTAACTCTTTTGATAATTCTGCCTGATTTTCAGCCTGCTGACTGGAACACTGCTGAGCCTTGCGTTTAGACCAGCGTGAATAAAATCCTTCTGTTTCAGCACCCTGAACAATAGACTTATCTAAGTTTTGATTCATAGGGAATGCTTCCTCACATTAACACCCGTATCGTCTTTCCAGTTGGTGCGTTTTCGTTTAATTTTTTTCTCCGGTGCATAATGCCTGAGGATAAAATCTTCACTCCAGCGATAGAGTTCAGGAGGTAAATCAACTGCATAAACTGTCTCATCACCTTCCAGATAAGCATGGGCGGCATCATAACTCAGGCTCACTAAAAAAGGGGTCGGTATATCATTTTCATCCAGCTCAGCAATAATAAAACAGCGCGGTGTTGGAGATATCAGGTTATAGTAATAACTTTCACACTCATCAGCGAAAAGTTCCAGTTTAAAGCCGCTATTTAAATACCGGGTAATGCCTTGCTGTTGAAAAATCACTTTGGAGTTTTCTCCTGCAGTAATATCAATATCACCCTGAGAGCCAACAGTAACACCAATAGCTTCCCATATTTCGTCCACCCAGGCATTCTCAGATATTTTTTTTTGCATAATAACTGAAACAGGAAAACTGCCGGATAAGCGTTTTTCTACTCCCTCTAAAGCCATCGCTTCAGACATAAACTGTACCTCATTGTAACTGGCAAATAGTGACTAGCAAATAGTGCATAGTGAAGAATCCGCTCTGAGCATTACGCAAATTATATACCAACCATTATTAAGCACCCCAGACCGTGTAGGCCAATCATCTATAAGTAACAGTGGTAGTGCTATGGTGTCTGAATAACCTTGCTGAGGTCTTTGCAGCATGGATGCTGCAATGAAGCCCCCATGGATGGGTTTACGGCGTCCTCAGCAAGGTTATTCAGATTCCATAGTACGGGTGTCAAATTTGTTACTTAAAAGCTATTGATATTGATAGAAAGAGGAAGTAATCCATAACATGGAAAAGAATAAAGATGGGACATTATGTCGCACCAATCACTTGTCATGGACAGAAAGGACCACTTTCACAATTTAGCTCTCTATAAAAAAGTTTCATTACGCAATATAAATAGTCAATTTTTGAAGACGGTATAGAAATTGCTCTTTCTTCAAACAAAAACGGACAATATTCAATCACAGGAAATAACAATGGCAGCGACAACTTATTCTACTTACCGGCCGCAACTGACCGATGCCGGTCTTGAGGCAGCCAAAGCGGTGACCGCCATTGATGAATCAGGGCAGGCACGTGAAGGCTTTATTGCGGCAGAGCGGGCACTGACTATTTATTTAAACAAACGGGAAATTGTCACCCTGATGACTCTGGGCACTAACCCTGAGTTACTGGTATTAGGCTGGCTGAAAAACCAACGTCTGATAGAGGATATTAATGAAATAAAATCATTGCAGATTGACTGGGAAACTGATTCAGCCGCCATTACTACGTTTAATCAGATTCCTGAACTGGACAAGAAACTGGGTCGTAAAACGGTCACAACCGGCTGTGGACAGGGTACTGTTTTTGGCGGACTGATGGATAATCTGGATAAAATAAATCTTTCCCGGCTACACATCAGACAATCCGCAATCTATAACCTGCTCAGTGCTCTCAATCATCATAACGAAGTTTATAAGCGTGCAGGTGCAGTTCACGGCTGTGCCCTTTGTGAGGATATACAATTAAAAATTTTTGTTGAAGATGTGGGTCGCCATAATGCGGTGGATGCCATTGCAGGACATATGTGGCTGGATAATATCCACGGACATAATAAAATTTTTTATACCACCGGACGTCTCACCTCAGAAATGGTCATCAAGGGTGCCCAAATGGGTATTCCTGTTCTTTTGTCACGTTCCGGGGTAACACACATGGGACTGGAAATAGCACAAAAAGTAGGTGTCACTTTAATCGCCAGGGCCAAAGGCAGACATTTCCTGGTCTATAACGGAGCCGAAAATATTGAATTTGATGCCGTACCAGAATCATCAGCAGCACAAAATAAGACACAGCAGGCTATGCAGAGCCAATCCGCAATCAGTCACAGAGAAAACCAGACATGCCCGCTATAACATCGGAAAATAATGCATTTATGAGTGTAAAACAGGTCGCGGAATACCTGCATCTGAATGAAAAAAAAATTTATACTCTGATCAGTGACGGACACATACCTGCAACCAAAGTGACCGGTAAGTGGATGTTTCCCAAAGAACTGGTTGATCGCTGGATGCACAATTCAGCACATGGCGGTTTACTCACTGACCGTCTTATCATTGCCGGCAGTGATGATCCTTTACTGTATCGAATTATTCTGGAACTGGCCCAGGAAACCGGAAGCCATGCATTAATCAGTTATACTGCAACGGGAACCCGACTGGGTCTGGATTTACTGCAGTCTAATCGGGTTGATGTCTGTGCTCTTCACTGGGGGCCTAATGAGGAAAGCCATTTACGCCATCCTGCACTGCTCAGACACTATAGTCAGTTTCCTCAATGGGTTTTGATCCGTGCCTTTCATCGCGAACAGGGATTGATGTTCAAACCCTCCTTAAAGCACAGGATAAAAAATATTGATGATCTTTTCAGTCCCCGATATCGATGGGTATTACGTCAAAATGGTTCGGGGGCACAACGTTTTTTATTAGAAATTCTCAGCAAACACAATAGGGATCTCGATTTTCTTAATTCTGACCTGTGCGCATTTTCTGAACGTGAAGCCGCCGCCGAAATTGCCATGGATCAGGCTGATGTCTCAGCCGGAGCACATTCAGCGGCAGAAGAATACGGCCTTGAGTTTATACCTTATGGCTGGGAATCTTTTGATTTGGCTCTGCCGCGCAGTATCTGGTTCCGTCGTCTGTTTCAGAACCTTATCACCCGGATTAAATCCCGATCCTGCCGCAGCCTGACAGAAAAACTGCCCGGTTATGACCTGAGCGAAGCAGGTGAACTGGTTTGGGGGGAGGATTGATTTCTAAACACTATTCCAGAGCTGAACTTTACGTTCCAGTGTTTTTCTTGAAATACCCAGTACTCTGGCTGATGCTGACTTATTACCTGATTGTTCTGCAAGTATTTTAAGAATATGCTGTTTTTCAATATGCTCCAGCTTTTTACTGCCCGGTAGTTCTGCCGCTTTAGCGGGATTGTCATTAGCTGCCCCGGACATACATTGACCCGGGGCAGTACCCAGTAAAAGACAACGTTCTATCACATTCTTTAACTCACGCACGTTTCCCGGCCAGCGGTACTCCTGAAGCCGGCTTAATTCACTTTCATCATAGGATGGCAATTCCATCCCCAGCTGTACAGACAAAGTCGATATAAAGTGTTTCGCCAATAGCGGCACATCTTCCATTCGTTCCTTTAAAGAAGGTATGCGAAGAGCTAAAACATTTAAGCGATAATACAAATCCTCGCGAAAAA
>DAOVUE010000245.1 GCA_030632745.1 Pseudomonadota bacterium
CCTGAAGCTGTGTTTGCTTTAGGTGAAGAGGGCCTAAAAAACTATATAAAAACCATTGGTCTATACAATAGTAAAGGTAAAAATATAATAAAAACCTGTCAGATGCTTATAGAACTTCATCAGAGCGAAATTCCAGAACATCGGGAGGCATTAGAAGCCTTACCCGGCGTGGGTCGTAAAACGGCTAATGTGGTATTAAACACTGCATTCGGGCATCCCACTATGGCTGTAGATACGCATATTTTCAGAGTCTCCAATCGCACTAAAATTGCTCATGGAAAAAATGTAGTGGAAGTTGAAAAACGACTGCTGCGTTTGATACCGGAAGAATTTATGCTGAATGCACATCACTGGCTTATATTATTGGGAAGATATATATGCACCGCAAGAAAACCCAAATGCGGTGCCTGTTTAATTGAAGATCTATGTGAATTCAATAAAAAGGTTTACGACTAGTCTTTTATCAGAAACTTAGAGTCTCTAAGGCATCATCATACCTCTGATGGTAAAAAACAATATAGCCGCCATTAATCCGGAAACCGGCACGGTAATAAGCCATGCTGCGACAATTCTATAGATATGTGAACGTTTAACCAGTTCAGTATTATAAACTTTCTTAAGCTGTTTTCGTTCCTTTTTGGTTAAATGCGCTTTAGCTGATTTAATTTTCAGCTCATAAAGCATATTACTTTTTTTCTCCAGATCGGCGGTTTTGAATTCCAGTAAAAATGCTTCAATTTCTTCAGGATTATCACTTTCATGATGATGTTTAATCTCTTCCACCATTCCAACATAGGACGTTTTTAAATATTCTCTAAGAAAGCCTACGCCAAAAATTCCACCCACTGCAATATGAGTTGAACTGACGGGAAAGCCCAGCAGGGATGCAATAATCACCGTAACTGAAGCTGCCATAGCAATACAGAAAGCACGCATTTTATTGAGTTCAGTGATTTCACTGCCCATAGTCTTAATCAATTTCGGCCCATATAAAGCCAGTCCAACGGCACTACCTATGGCACCAATCATCATAACCCATACAGGTATAGGTGCTTCAGCATGCACTCCACCACTATTGATGGCATCATTGATAGCCGCCAGAGGTCCTACTGCATTGGCCACATCATTGGCACCATGAGCAAAACTGAGTAAGGCGGCGGCAAAGATCAGAGGAATAGTAAATAAAGAATTGACGCTTTCTTTGTCATTAGACAGTTTATCTGCTGCTTTGCAAAGTGTTGGTTTGACCACAAAATAAATAGTAACGGCTATCACCAGAGCAATACTAGCTGCAGTAAGGAAATTTACCGGCCATATTTTGTTAAGACCTTTTAACATCAGATAAGTAGAAAATGACCAGGCCATAGCAGCAACCAGAAGCGGCACTATTTTTTTTGCCGCCTGCAGCATATCTGCTTTATAGGTAATAGAATGTTTAATAAAATACAGGAAACCGGCTGCAATCATTCCTCCCAAAACAGGAGATATAACCCAGCTGGCAATAATGGCTCCCATTTTGTCCCAGTTGGCAACTTCTATTCCTCCTGCCGCAATACCTGCACCCAGCACACCACCCACAATTGAGTGAGTGGTTGAAACAGGTGCTCCTAATGCAGTAGCAATATTTAACCAGACAGCCCCGGCCAGCAAAGCAGCCATCATCAACCAGATAAAGGTATCACTATTGATGGCAGCGGGGTCAATAATACTATCTTTAATAGTGCTGACCACATCGCCACCCGCTAATAAAGCACCCGATGCCTCAAAAACTGCAGCAAGAACAATAGCTCCCGTTAATGTTAATGCTTTTGACCCTACAGCAGGCCCTACATTATTAGCCACATCATTGGCACCAATATTTATCGCCATGTAACCACCCACCATGGCGGCAACAATTAACAAAGTATCTGGAATACCATCAATGCTGATCCGGGATGAGGCATAAAGCATAATACCCACTATAAATAACAGAGCGGTTCCAACACGAAACATTTCCCGACGAGACTGTCGGGTCGCATCATCTATATCATTAATGTTCTTTAGTTCCATATCTGCTTATTTCCACTCAGTGCGGGGAGGGTCTTAATGTCCATAACATAAAAATCAGCATTGATTTGAGCAATTCCTATTGTAATATTTTTGTAATTTAATTGTAATATCCAATCCGGATGCATGAGAATCAGCACACAAGTAAAGACAAAAATAATTTAATGGGTGATGCACTTATTACTTGAATTCAGGCATAATGATTTATTTAAACAGGAGAAATAAATGCTCTTTGGTCAGGATAGAAATAAACTAAGAAAATTTTATTTTCAAAGTTGGGATAAGTTTAAAAAGCAGCTTCCTCTGGAGCCCATGGAAACTATTATTTCTACCTTAATCAGCCAGCATCCTGAATATCATGATTTTTTTGATAATATAGAACAGAATCAGGATAAGGATTTTACTCCGGAAATGGGTCAGACCAACCCTTTTCTTCATTTGGGCATGCATATTTCTATTCAGGAACAAATCGGCACGCAGCGCCCTGCTGAAATTTCGTCTCTATATCAGTCGTTATGCGATAAAACAGCAGATGCACATGAAGCAGAACATCTAATGATGGAGTGTTTAGGAGAAATGCTCTGGACTGCTCAAAAAAATAATCAGCAGCCTGATGAAACCACTTATTTAGAATGTATAAAAAAACTATTATAAACAGGAGTTCCCGGTCTTCTGAAAAGTCCTGCGAATACTCAGTCCCAACACAAGGAAAACAAAATGAAACTAATAAACGCTATAATTGCCAGTGCTTTACTCAGTGTATCCAGCACGAGTTTTGCTGAGGAATATTTCTGCATATCCAATCATGAGAAGCCAAAGCATTGTAATACGGGGGATATTGTTTTAGTTAAACCCACCATGATGCCGAGAGTCTGTGATTTTAATGCACAAATCTTGAGAATGCCGAAAAATGAAACAACCGCTGAATATTTGTGTCGTTATACCGGCACAATTCTATCGGTTAAAGAACTGAAGAAACAAAAAACGGCACCTGCTCAAGCCCGTCAGATGCCGCCGCCAAGAAAAGAAAAAAAGATGTTTGACAGTATGCCGTTTTTCAAATAGACAAAAAAACAAATCCGATTGCCACGGAAATACACAGAAGACACGGACAAAGCCAAAAGAGCTTTATTTTCCGTGACTTCTGTGTGTTTCCGTGGCTAAAATCTTTATTTATTTAGGGTTTTACTGTATTAAAGCCCATTATCAGCCAGGTTTGCATTCCACCACGAAAATAGCGTATTTTTTCAGCGGGATAACCTAAATCCAGCAACGCATTGATCGCTTCCGGTGATTGCCCGCACCATGGACCGTTACACCATAAAACCAGAATTTTAGCATCAAAAAAATCCCAGCCGTCAGCCTCTTTTTCTGCTCCAAACAATATCAAAGCATCTTCAATAAGAAATTTATCTGCACCGGCTGATGCTCGTAAATGCGTATAAGGTATATTAACTGAACCTGGAATAGTTCCTTTTTTATGCCAGTCAGGTGTACGGGCATCAATCAGAACACCACTTTTATCCTTGAGGTGATTGGCCATAAAAAAAATAAGCTCAAGCTCTCCTATTGTCCTGACACCTTCTGCTGCTGCCATAGGTTGTATACAAAAAGGAGGACAATTTCTGGATGTTTTTGAGAAATCACCCGTTATTACCGCGTTATTATCCTGATTTCTCTGTACGGTAATCATCTTTCCGGCATGAGGAACCTGGATAGATTCAATACCGCGACCAATACCAACATCCAGAGCATAAGATAAACTGCTGAAGCAGCAAAAAAGCAGGATTAATAAAAATAATCTAAACATAAATAATCTCAATAAAAGAATTTAACGCTTTGCAGCTGCTATACGTAATCTAAGTGCATTCAATTTAATGAAGCCTCCTGCATCC
>DAOVUE010000311.1 GCA_030632745.1 Pseudomonadota bacterium
AATACATGTCATCCCGTTTAGAGTTGTAAGCTTTAAGCATTATCCCTTGACTGAGAACTGATACTAGAGAGTAAGATAAACAGATCTGGTCAATTACTTGTTCTACGTGACAAATTACGGATTAGAAAGGAGAAAAATTGACGGAGATGAAAAAGTCTCTTTTCATCTCCGTCAATTTTTACCGTTAGAAATCCATAACTGCACAAGAACTAGTCCTTCAAGTCAGACGCAAAAAGACGCGCTGCTTAAGGACGCTGATTAGTCTCAATTGACAAAAATTATCTTTCTATCCATATTTTCACAAGTTGGATAACATGCAACTCGTGGATGATAATCATATCTGCTTAATAAATAAGCGTAAACTCTGACTGACAGCTTTTGACCGACAACAGCCATTCTAAATCAAGTTAAGGCCTAAATTATTCAAACTCACGACTTAGAAGTTTAAACTTCTGCGATTATATCAGGGCAGGAAGTAATGTCCCTGCAAGCAGTGGAAGTGGTGAAAATGTACTTATTTTGTTGCGTTTGGAAGTTGACCATAGGTTGACCCGGCTATTTTACTTAATTCTTATTATTGGCTGAAAGCCTTGCTGTATATAGCATTAAAGAGCAGTAAAAAACTGTTGGACCGAGGATTTTCAATCCACCTCTCTACCGTAAAGGTGGCGTTTGATTCCACATATCATGCACGATAGATTCTGGCCTAAGAGATCCAGCCCGGATTATAAATACCCCGAACTTAATATCACAATTCCTTCTTTATCTGTTCACCTTTAATATTGGATAAATCTTCATATAATAAAGGCAATTTTCGCTTGTACTCATGCGCAACCTGTCGGGCATCAACCTTATCTTCGACTACATGCGGAGTTATTAAAACTACTAATTCCTGCTTTATCGACTCTCTCTTTGTAACACTAAACAACACCCCAAGGTAGGGGATATCCATTAACCAGGGAATTCCGCTTTTATTATCAGTAAATTGCTCATCCATCAACCCGCCCAAAACTAAGGTTTCACCATCTTCCACTGCTACCGAACTTTTTATCTGTCTTTGTAAAATGGTTGGGGAATCAATAGTTGAACCACCCGATAAAGGCGGCTGAACTGAGTCAACCTTTTGTTCTATATCCATAAGAACTACGCCACCGGCATTGACCCGTGGCGTCAAGGTCAGAATGACACCGGTGTCCCGATATTCAATAGAGCTGGTTTGTATCGGATCAAGGGCACCAGCGTTGGTATTAGTCGCTTCAGCCGTTCTTATTGGGACCTGGTCGCCAACCTTGATATAAGCCTCATGATTATTTAAAACCATTAACGAAGGTGCTGAAAGTACATTGACCATATTTTTTTCTGCTAAAGCAGAGACTTCAGCCTTTACATCTCCAGCCTTCTGAATAAGATATGAAAAACCACCCGTAGCTGCTGCGGCGCCGGCTGTCGCTAATGCTCCAAATTGACCCAGCCCGGTATATCCATTAGCACCACCGCCAAAAGTATTATTAAATTTCCATTTCACACCATATTCAAGATTATCTTTTAATCTTATAGCCAGAATGGAAGCATCAATCAGTACCTGCAAGGGCATGATATCAAGTTGTTTTATAACATTACGGATTTTTTCATAGTCCTGTGCAGTAGCTGAAATAACCAGGGCATTATTATTTTCATCTGCAATGATCCGTATTTCTTTGTCTTCCCCGGTGGAAACAGCAGCAGGCCTGAAAACCTTTTTCCCTACTTTATCTTTATTACTGACTTCGCTGGCCTTAAGCCCGGGAGCCAGTGATGGCTTTTTAGCCCTACTCTGAGTACCTGTAAAGATTTCATTCAGAGTTGCAGCCAGTTCCACTGCTTTACCATGCTGGACCCGGTATACAATAACGCCACCACTGGCAGAAATATTGGCTTTATCCAGCCTGGAAATCCAGCGCTTAATTTTATCCAGATAATTTGCCTGTGCGGTAATGACCAGAACCGCATTCAGGCGCTCTATCGGAATCATTTTAAACATCCCGGCTAAAGCGTCATCAGCTGACTGACTAAATATTTGGTTGAGTTCATTGATAATAGTATCGGCATCTACATTATCCAGGTTATAAATTGCAAAGGACATACCCCGCATATAATCAACATCAAAAATACTGATCGTTTCCCTAATATCCTCCAATTCCCGTCCCGTTCCAGCCACCATCAACAAATTTTTGGTGGTATCTACTCTGAGAATGGCCTTTTCTGATACCATCGGTGTAAGAATTTCCTGCATTTCTTCGACACCGACGTACTGTAATGGGATTATTTTCACCTGGTATCCAGGAGGCAATCTGGAACCCTTAGCTGTAAATCCAAGCGCAGCTCCTCCTTGCATTGCATTAGCCAGTGGCTTGATCTGGTAAACCCCTTTTCGCTTCAATATAGCGGCACCATTGACCTGCAGCAACATCTCAAGCGTTGGCAGTAATTCTTCTCTGGTTAATGGGCGTGATGTCTGCAACGTCACCTTACCATTGATCTTTGGGTCGATGATGTAACTTTCATTCAGTGTGTCATTAAGAATAACCTTGACTACTTCATTAAGCTCTGCATCTTCAAAATTAAGCGTAAATTTACCTGTTGCCGAATTGGATGTTTGGTCAGCCTTACTCGGGACAGTGTTAACAAGGCTACCGGTACCTTTATAAATTTCTGTTTTTCCCGCGCTTTCTTTATCTCCATCATTTATTGTATTGCTACTCTGGGCATACGTTCTTTTTTGCACAGATCCATGATCAAGATCAACTTTGTCGGCATATGTTTCATCTAACGAAAATTTTTTCATTGGCTGAGGACCAATGTGTTCGCATGACACCAGAAAAAACAGACTTATTAGCAGTACGACTGGGTATTTAAAATCATTTAGGTTCATTTTTTTTAATCCGCTTTTTTTGCTGTTTTGATGCTGCAATGGGGGAAGGCTTTGGTCCAGACTGTGCGATGCTTTTTTTGCGTTTATTGGGATCTCTGAGCAATATTGCTTTGCGTTTGCCATCCTTTTTTAAAACTATTTTATGTCCATAAACAGCATCCAATACCCATCCATCAATATCCTCTCCAAGTTTCACATGATGGCTTCCATGCTTGCTATCCCTTATCAGAACCGACAAACCTTCCGGTGCAACAATAACTCCGGTCAGGATAAGCTCCAGTTTTCCCGTAAAATTATCAAGCACTTCGCCGCTTGATTCAATGGGCCGCCGGCCCTGAAAAAAAAGTGGTCGTTGTGTGATTTCCTGGTATTCTTCTGGCATTTGTAACGTCCCTACCGGATCGGGCACTTCCCTGAACAAGGGTACATCTTTATCCAAGCCTTGTATTCCGGGCTTCTTAGCCGAAT
>DAOVUE010000134.1 GCA_030632745.1 Pseudomonadota bacterium
AAAAGGAAGGTGTTTAAAAACGGGTTTGTGCTGTAAAAAATAAAGGCCCGTAATAGTAAACTATAACGGGCCTTTATTAAACTATATTAACTATGCTAATCCAGCTGGATTAGATTACTTAGCAGCAGGTGCCTTAGCTGGAACTGGAGCAGGAGCTTGTGCAGCCCATTGCTTCATTCTTTCTTCATAGGCTTTACGTGCTGCTGCCATTTGAGCTTGCTGCTGCTGCTGCATGACCTGCGTACGTTTCTGTTGTGCATCATAGCGAGCCCTTGCTTCTGGGCTTTGTACTGCTGGAGCCATCATTCTAGGAGCCTGAAATTGAGGAGCCATCATCGGTGCCTGAGGAGCATAACCATAACCAGGACGTCCATAACCACCACCATAACCATCTGTATTCTGGTAACTATTATAAGCATCACTGCGCATATCAGTGTTGTTATAACCATTGTAGTTGCTGTTGCCGCTGCCGTAAGCTGAACCGCTAGTGTTGCCTCTACCGCGACCACGGCCACGACCTTTAATAGTGATTTCTACATCACCGTCCATGTCAGCATCACCAGAACCGTCTCCCCAACCACTGCCATAGCCATTGCCATAAGCATTGTTGTTCATGTTATTGTAACCGGTACCATTCCAGTTTGTGTTGCTGTTACCATCATCCCAGAACGCACTGGCAGACATAGAAGCAGTAGTAGCGGCGATTGCAACGGCAATTAATAATTTTTTCATTTTAAACTCTCCAAAGTTTTTTAAATCAAATGTGTGTTGTTATTTTAATTGAATTGATAAAAACAAGGCTGTACTTTTTATTTATACAATATCAGCAACAGTTGTTTTTTCGATTTCTTTATTAAAGTGAAGTCAGTATATAGCACAACATCAATATAAGCAAGCATTAATATTGATATTGTTAGCCGCCTATAATTTTAACCAGTTTTGCGGTTTAAGATAGTGATCATATAATCTGGCTTCATCACTTCCCGGATCAGGTTTCCAGTTGTATCGCCATTTGACCAGCGGCGGTAGTGACATTAATATTGATTCTGTTCTTCCGCCCGTTTGCAATCCAAATAAGGTGCCGCGGTCATAGACTAAATTAAATTCAACATAGCGGCCACGCCGATAAAGCTGAAAATCCCGTTCACGTTCACCAAACGGGGTCTGTTTGCGTTTTTGCACTATAGGAAGATAAGCCGGGATAAAATGATTTCCAATGCTCTTAATCAGGCTGAAGCCGTGTTCAAACCCATGCTGGTTAAAATCATCAAAGAAAAGCCCACCGACTCCTCGTGTTTCCTGCCGATGAGGCAGATAAAAATACTCATCACACCATTTTTTATAGCGGCTGTAATAACTGCTGTCAATTTCATCACAGGCCATTTTAGCCGTTTGATGCCAATGGATGACATCCTCTTTAAAGGGATAATAAGGCGTTAAATCAAAACCACCGCCAAACCACCAGATTGGATCGGCATCGGCTTTCTCTGCAATAAAAAATCGTATATTGGCATGTGTTGTGGGTACATAAGGATTGTTTGGATGAATAACCAGTGACACTCCCATGGCAATAAAACTCCTGCCCTCCAGCTCTGGTCGTTTGGCTGTTGCAGAACGGGGCAATGAATTCCCCATGACATGAGAAAAGTTAACCCCCGCCTGTTCGAATGTGTTGCCCTCTGTTAGTACTCGGGAACGGCCGCCACCGCCCTCATCACGGGTCCAGCTCTCTTCGATAAATGTTTGCTCCCCATCTTCCTGTTCCAGAGAGCGACAAATAGAATCTTGTAACTGCAGTAAAAAATCTTTAACAGCTGTAGTATCAGGTTTATTCATCAATTCTTTTGTGCGAGAAACCTCGTCCTTCAGGACGGGGAGGGATAGCACATCTCCTATATAATTAAAATTAAGGGCTGACAAACTTTGTAAGAAGTCAGTCAGGGCAAGTGTTATTACTGACACCGCTTGCTGGTCAGGTTCTGAGTATGTTGAATGCTGAAATAACCTTTTCAGGTGCAGCAAACGCTCGTCTCCACGGTAATGCGTATTATCACTAATAGAGTTAATGATAAATCCGACTCCCTCTCGATCGCTTATCCAAAGGTTTAACGCAATACACACTGACGATATGTCCCCTCACCGTCTGTTTAATGTATTACCTAAGAGGTTGGGTCTGAGGTGGCAACCCAACGTTACTATTTCTTAAGTAAGGTTTAACAACTTTTTAAATCTCCTGTTGTTGATCTGGTCAACCGAAGCTCTTACAAGCTTCTGCCTTTAGGCAGGGGTGATTGACTATGAGTAAGTTATTTATTAGTTAATAGAGGTACTTGCAAAACTGCTCTTAGCTTCCCCCTTTTTTAGCTCGGTGCCCGTATGGGTAAAGGGGGAGGCAAAAAGCAAGAAAATCTGATGTTTTGCAAGTACCTCAATAGAAATATTCCTGGTTATTTTTAGTATAAACCAGATCCCATATCAAGCTAAGTCGTGCTGAGTGTGGAACAGCTTGTGAGTAGGCTGCTTTTGTATAAGGCATAAGGAAAACATCCTTGTTTCCCGGGTTTTTAATGCTGGATCTACTTCTCTTCCTCACGCTCAATAGCATCTAATTCGGCTTCCATTTCCTCATCGGTCATGGGCTGGTATCGAGGTTCATCATCGTCAGGTTCTTCAGTTCCAGCCGCAGGCTTGTTATTATCATCCGTTGGAGACTTTTGACTGGTTTTGCTTGAAGGCTCTTTATTCTTCGCTGAAGGCTCTTTATTACCTGCTGAAGACTCTTCTTCCTCTTTCTGGCTTTTTCTTTTGCCAATGATGCGTGAGAAAATAATTCCCAGCTCGAATAGTAACCAGACAGGAATGGCCAGCAGCGTTTGTGAAATGATATCGGGTGGAGTTAATAACATGCCGATAACGAAGGAGCCAACGATAATATAAGGACGTTTTGTAGCTAATTTGTCTGCGTCAGTTACACCGGTTAAAGTGAGAACAATGATGACGATTGGGACTTCAAAGGCGATGCCGAAGGCAAAAAACATTTTCAGGATAAAATCCAGATACTGGCTGATGTCTGTCATCATGGCAACACCGTCTGGTGTTGTTGCAGTGAAAAAAGCAAACATGAGAGGGAATACAATATAAAAGGAAAACAGGATGCCCGCATAAAATAGTACTACGCTGGATGCAATGAGCGGCAATGCCAGACGTTTTTCATGGTTGTAAAGTCCGGGGGCAACAAATGACCAGAACTGGTAGAAAATAAAAGGAATGGCAATAAAAATTGAGGTAACCAGACTGAGTTTAAACGGGGTTAAAAAAGGTGCGGCTACACCCGTTGCAATCATTGTGCTGCCTTCCGGAAGCTGTTCTAATAAGGGTTCTGCAACCAGCTGATAGAGATCATTAGCAAAGAAAAACAGCACTAGAAATATAGCCATGACAACAATGACAATGCGTAACATACGATCACGAAGTTCAATTAAATGAGCCATGAACGGTTGTTCATTTTCCATTTTCTGTTCACTGTCTGTTATATGTTGTTCAAAATCGTTTTGGGAATTTTCACTCATGACATCTATTCGTTAAATTACTGTGATTGATCTGATAAATTCGGGATCGCCCATTAGGACTCATTCTCAGAGTTAAGAATTTTCTGATGCGCCCTGTTTATCTTTTGCGGATATTTTTTTCGCTTCAGATTCATCAATTTCTAATAGATCATCCATGGATACTTTATCACGAAGCGACTCTGTTTCTGATGTGACAGAGGATTGAAAAGAATTGGCGGCTTTTTTGTACTCATCAGCTAAGGCTCTTTGTTCTTCTAAAATGCGTTTCAGATCTTCGTCTTTAAGCTCTTTATTGATGTCATCTTTTACATTACTGATAAATCGATTGGCACGACCCACCCATTTCCCGACGGTTCTTGCAACCGCAGGCATACGCTCGGGTCCAATAACTAATAACCCGACAATCCCAATCAGAGAGAGTTCCCAAAAGCCGATATCAAACATAATGTATTAAAAGTCGCTCATTAAAAATCATTTATTAAAAATTAAACCTGTTCTTTGTTTTTTTCAACACTACCTTCAATCGTGGTACCTGCTGTGTCGTCTAACTTGGACTGTGTCTGCTTGTTTTGAGCCTGAGTTGCAGCAGAGTCATTATCAGAGCTGCTGTTTTCTTCTTCCTTCATAGCACCTTTAAAGTTTTTAATGGCTCCGCCTAAATCTCCTCCAATATTACGCAATTTTTTGGCACCAAATAGAACAAGTATGATGGCCAGGATAATTAATAATTCAGTAACGCCAAATCCCATGGGATTCTCCTATATAGTATGTGGTTGCAATATATAAATTAAATATTTTTAAATTCTTTCTTTTCTCTATTTGCTGAGGGCTCTTATAGAGCATGAAATTATGCAGCTGTCTTATGTGAGATTTTAATGTTCTCACAGCGACAGCGGCAAATTTCATGTTTTGCTGACGGCTCTTATCAAACATAAACCTGTCCGCTGTCTTATTTGCAGGTGAAGATGTTTGCAAAACGATAGCGGACAAGTTTATTGGCTGACGGCTCTTATCAAAAACCGGGTAAATTATTTCCACCCAGTAAATGGATATGAAGGTGAAATATAATCTGTCCGCCTTCTTTTCCCGTATTAATGATTGTTCTGAAGCCGCCTGACAAGCCCTGGCTTTCAGCAATTTCAGGTAATTTTAACATCATATAGCTGATGAGTTCATTGTGAGTTTCATTCATCTCAGCCAGACTTTCGATATGAACTTTAGGAATCATCAGCAAATGTACTTCAGCTTTGGGATAGCGATCCTTAAACACCAGTATTGTATCATCCTGATAAACAATATCTCCCGGAATATCACCTGCAACTATTTTACAAAAAAGACAATCACTCATTCTTGTTCTCTTCTAAAAAGTTCTCTTCTAAGTTTAGCTAAGGGATTTATTTGCTAACGGCTCTGTTTATTTACTTAGGGACTTGGCATTTATTAAAGTCCCTTATCTTCTGCTCGATTAGCTTTTTCTTCTATACCTGACAGACCAAAGCGACGTGCCAGTTCATTGAGTACATCATCAGGCCCCAGATTATGGTACGACAACATGACCATACTGTGAAACCATAAATCTGCTGTTTCATAGATAATCTGTTCTTTATTACCACCCTTTGAGGCGATAACCACTTCAGTTGCTTCTTCGCCTACTTTTTTCAGGATAGTATCTTGTCCCTTTTTATGCAGTTTTGCAACATAAGAAGTGTTTGGATCGGCCTGCTTGCGTTCTTCCAGAGTTTGAGCAAGTTGTTCCAGTATAGTATTCGGCATATTACGACTTCGTTTATTTATAGATGTCTTTTAAGCTTGGCTAAAGGCTTCAGAGTTTTTTTATAATAGATGCAATTTTTTATGGGGGTATCCCGACTGTTTTTCAAGCTCACAGGCGAACTTCAATCCCCTTTTTGGCCATATGCTGTTTTGCTTCAGCAATACTGTATTCAGCAAAATGGAAAATACTGGCTGCTAATACCGCATCAGCAT
>DAOVUE010000067.1 GCA_030632745.1 Pseudomonadota bacterium
GGGAATCCATATTTATTGACTGTAAGTCTTTGATTTCTAGATTCCTGCCTTCGCCAGTGAGACTTTGTTAGCTTGCTAACTCTTGTCGAACAAGTACTCTTGGGGTGCGCAGAGCCTGCCCCTGGCGTATGCAGGGGAATGGCGTATTGAGGAGTTTTGCAAGTACCTCTGGAGTTGTAAATGACAGGAGGTATCTCAGATGATTGATGTACTTTTACAGTATTTTAATCTTGCTAACATGGACTGGCCGGTTCTTCCTGCTGTTATCATTTTTATTGTCCTTATTGTCCTTATTGTCCTTATTGTTTTTTTTATTGTTTCTCCCCCCTCTATTCTAATCAAAACTATCAAAGGCAGGAATCTCCCGGCAGATAAAACAGCTGAACCGATCCATCCCTGGTATTCTATGGAAGCCAGTAAAGTTTTTAGTCTTTTTAATACGGATGCCAATGGTCTGACTCAGGATGAAGTGAATCTGCGTTTACAGACTTATGGGGCAAACCAGTTACCTGAAGCAAAAACACTCAATCCGCTGCAGCGTTTTTTATATCAGTTTCATAATTTATTGATCTATATTTTACTGGCCGCTGCTGTGATTACGGCTCTGCTGCATCACTGGTTGGATACTCAGGTAATTTTAGCCGTTGTATTTATTAATGCAGTGATTGGTTTTGTGCAGGAAGGTAAGGCTGAAAATGCTTTAAAGGCGATACGCTCAATGTTGTCTCCACAAGCCGTTGCACTGCGGGACGGGAAGCGTATCAGCATTCCGGCGGTAGAACTGGTTCCCGGTGATGTGGTTTTTTTACAGTCAGGTGATAAAGTGCCGGCTGATGTGCGCTTGTTCAGACTGAAGGGCTTACAGGTTCAGGAATCAATTTTAACAGGTGAATCTATTGCTGTAGAAAAGAATATTAATCCCGCGGCACAACAGGCTGAGCTGGGTGATCGCTATTGTATGGCCTACTCCGGCACACTGGTCACTCATGGACAGGCGAGCGGTCTGGTGGTTGCCACCGGCAGTGCTACTGAGATTGGCCAGATTAGTAGTTTATTAGCCACAGTGGAAACTCTGACCACACCGCTATTACGCCAGATTTCCCAGTTTGCCCGCTGGCTTACGCTAGTGATTATCATCATTGCGGCTGCTACATTCTTATTCGGCATAGGCCTCAGGAATTATCCAGCTTCTGAAATGTTTCTAGCAGCCGTTGGTTTGTTTGTTGCCGCGATACCAGAAGGTTTACCTGCTATTATGACTATCACCCTGGCGATTGGCGTTCAGGGTATGGCACATCGTCATGCTATTATTCGTAATCTGCCTGCAGTTGAGACCTTAGGTTCGGTGACCGTCATCTGCTCTGATAAGACCGGCACGCTGACACGTAATGAAATGATGGTACAGTCTGTCGTAACCGATACAGGATTCTTTGAGGTCAGTGGTGATGGCTATGATCCGCATGGAGGATTTTCATTTGAGAGCAGGGAAATTGTATTAGATGATTTCCCCATTCTTGCAGAGCTGACACGTGCCGCGTTGTTGTGTAATGATGCAAGCTTGCATAAGGAGAATGGTGAATGGATCTTACAGGGGGATCCCACTGAAGGTGCCTTACTGACCTTAGGCATTAAGGCTGGACTGGATCAAACTTTTGAACGTGAAATTTGGCTGCGTACGGATGTTATTCCTTTTGAATCTGAGCATCGCTTTATGGCGACACTGCACCATGATCATTTCAGACATGGTTTTGTTTATGTCAAGGGGGCACCGGAACGAATATTAGAGATGTGCAGTCTGCAGAGAAGTCATGGTGAAGATCTGCCTATTGATCATAATTACTGGCTGCAGCAGGTACACTCTATGGCACAACATGGCCAGCGTGTACTGGCTATTGCCTTTAAAAATGTTGGTGCTGATTATCGTGAACTTAATTTTATTGAACTGGAAACCGGCCTGACTCTGCTGGGTCTTGTGGGTATGATTGATCCCCCCAGAGAAGATGCAATTGAGGCAGTTCATCGATGTCAGTCCGCCGGGATACGGGTTAAAATGATCACCGGAGATCATGCGGTTACTGCTGCTGCCATCGGTCAGAAAATGGGTATTGGAAATGGTGAAAAAGTACTCACAGGTCAGGATATTGAAGCCATGGATGATGCTCAATTAATAGGGGTTGTTGAACGGGTGGATATTTTTGCCCGCTCCAGTCCGGAACATAAATTACGCCTGGTTGAGGCACTGCAGGCCAATGGCCATGTGGTTGCGATGACGGGTGATGGAGTCAATGATGCACCGGCCTTAAAACGTGCAGATGTCGGAACGGCTATGGGCCAAAATGGTACTGAAGTAGCCAAGGAAGCAGCTGAAATGGTGCTGGCTGATGATAATTTTGCCTCCATTGCACAGGCTGTAGAAGAAGGCCGTATGGTGTATGATAATCTAAGGAAGGCTATTCTTTTTATTTTACCCACCAATGGCGGTGAGGCACTGACGATTATTGGCGCCATTCTACTGGGTCGTATGCTGCCCATTACTCCAGTACAGATTCTCTGGGTTAATATGATTACTGCCGTAACTTTAGCACTGGCACTGGCATTTGAACCTGCAGAAAAGGATATTATGCAGCGACCACCGCGTGATTCCCGCCAGCCCATACTCACTGGTATGTTTATCTGGCGTATTATCTTTGTGTCTCTCATCCTGGTCACAGGTACATTTGGTTTATTTATCTGGGAACGCGGGCAGGGGGTTAGTATTGAAGTGGCACGTACTATTGCTGTGAATACTCTGGTTATGTTTGAAATTTTCTATTTATTCAACTCCCGATATATTGTAGCGAATGTACTCAATGTTAATGGTTTTCTGGGGAATCGTTATGCCCTGATTGCTGTTGCTGTACTGATTGTATTTCAGCTTTGTTTTACTTATTTAACTCCAATGCATGCTTTATTCGGTACCGCAGCTATTGATGGCCTGATGTGGCTGAGAATTATCCTGGTGGCATCATCAGTCCTGTTTCTTGTTGAACTGGAGAAGGCAGTTATCCGCTATTTAAAAAAAACTAAAAACGGGTAAGTTTTACCAGCTATTGCACATTATTAGAATGTTAGTTAACGTTAGGGCCGTAGAAAAAAAATGTTCCAGTTTTACTTGCCCTTTTATCCAGCTTCTGTGTTGTAATAAAGGTTGCGTAGGCTGACTATGCGCCCTTTATTACGCCTTGAACCTGAATAAAATTGCGGCGCAAAACTTGGAAAATTTATTATTTCCAAGGCCCTTATTGATTGTAATATATTTAATTGTTTTTTATACTAGAAATATTGTATTTTCATTATTGGAGTATGTCATGATTGAACCGCATCAAAATTGGTTTATAGCAATAAAACAGGTAGAAGCAATTTCAGAAAAACTGAAAGCCGAGTTAGAGTCTAAGGGAGTTGGAGTACTCACTGGTAATGAATACATTCACGCCCATTTTTTCATTCCTGAAAATATTTATGCTCATGCTGATGAAACTCTGAATGAACAGGGTTTTACCCTAAGTGATACGCATCCTCCCGTTTGCACAATTGGTAAGCTGGATGATTATGACGTATTTGAAAAGCGTATTCCAATTATTGAGATTAGAGAAGCCAATGCACTTAAACATCTGTTTGATAAAGGTGTTTGTATGTCGGGTGGAGCTGGAAAGCCGCATATCCATGTAAAAATTCCTGCAGACAAAAGAGAGGAAATTACCAGCTTACTGCATGAGCATCAGTACTATTTAAAAACAGACCTGCTTAGCGGCTCAAAACACTGCCACTAAGCAAAATATACTGCAATAGGCTAATGAGAGTTTTTACTTATCCGGTGACAGAGCATAACTACAGAGTTTATCCTTTTCTGCTGTTTTTATCTGTCATGCTTATCTCTTTTGTTGTGGATGCAGGACAAGCTCTCTATGGCTTCGATAGCCAGGCTCAGGTAAATAGCCAGGCGCAAATGGCTTTATTGAGGCAATCTGTTGTTCCATTAAATTCCTTGCATGACAATAAGTCCATTATTGATCTTATCGGTCAAAAACCACTGCTGCTCATAGGTGATTCGACACATGGAACGCATGAGTTTTATCAGCAGCGTATCAATATCAGCAAGCAGCTTATCCAGGAAAAAAACTTTAAGCTGATTGTTTTAGAAGGTGACTGGCCTAATATTTACACCCTGAACCAGTATGTACAGTCTTTAATTCCCATCACCGCACAGCAGGCGCTGGATGTATCAAATCCCCATACTTTCTGGTTATGGAATAATGTTGAAATGCTTAACTTTATTCTATGGCTGAAAAAATATAATGAACAATTACCGCAGGGAGAGCAAAAGGTCAGTTTGCACGGGATGGATATTTATAGCTTTAAACAATCCAGGCAACAGGTGTTTGATTACCTGCAGCTGTTTTCTTCTCAGGCTGCACAACAGGCGTATCAGCGTTATCAATGCTTTGCTTTTTTTAATAATGACCTGCACCGCTATGGCAAAGCGGTTAGAGATGATGCATCACTCAGTTGTGAACGCGCGGTAGTTGAACAGTATGTGGATTTTTCTGCCTGCCGCTATCCATGTCCTGAGCAATACTCATTTATTGACAGAGATGCGTTTTTTTGTGCACAGCAAAATGCACGGGTGATTAAAAATACAGAAAAAAGTTTTCGTCTGCAATATCGCTTTGCTGATGATACCCAATCATGGAATCAACGTGATCGGCACATGATGGAATCTTTACTGGCCTCAATGACGCATCTTCATCAGCCCAAAACAATCATTTGGGCACATAACTCTCATCTTGGTGATGCACGGGCAACCGAAATGGCCGATCGAGATCAACTTAACCTGGGTCAGTTAGTGCGTCAATATTTTGCAAAACAGGTATTCTCTATCGGCATGCTGACACATTCCGGAACCGTTATGGCTGCGGATGACTGGAATTCTCCAGCTAAAATAAAAACCTTATTAAGCGCTTATCATGATAGCAATGAAGGTTTTTTCCACCGCCTTGGAGTTCCATTTTTTGTGCTGGATCTTCATCAATCACACGAATTAACTCGATTGCTGAATCAGCCCAGATTACAGCGTCATGTAGGTGTCGTTTATCGGCCGCAGGATGAAATGGCTGCTCATTATACTTATACCCGCCTGGCCGAGCAGTTTGACGCTGTTATTTATATAGACTCCAGCACTGCTGTGCATAGCCATTGAAGCTATATCCTATCTCAAATAGCAAATAGAAGACAGCCATAAATTGTTATTGTACATAACTCAAATATTTTGTTTGATTTTTATTTATATGGGCTAGAGCTTTTAATTTTCAGTATGTTCCATATTATTCCATGTACATTAATAATGAACATGGAATAATATGGAACATTTTTAGATTTTTACTTGATTTATAGCTTTTATGTTCACTAATATTACTTGTACAATATTAATGAACATGATTTTATATCGCTGATGAGGCTCTATTACTTCAGTTGGGTACCTTAGATCAATTATCAGCAATGATTAGGCAGCAATTTTCAGATCAATATGTAAGCCTAGTCTATGAGCAAAATTAACCAATGTATCCAGACGAAAATCTTCAATTTTACCTTTTAAAAGAGCACTGACACGAGGCTGGGTAATTTCTAATAACTTTGCTGTTTCTGATTGGTTAATATCTCTGCTGTTAATATTTTTTGTAATAGCTATCAAAAGGGTAGAACGAAGCTTCATATTTTCAGCCATAATAGGATCATCTTCCAGAGCATCCCATACGCTATCAAAACTTTGTAGATTACTCATTTATTACGCTCCTCTATGATCATTTTGTAGGCTTTTTTTGCCGCCTCTATATCAGATTTACTGGTTTTTTGAGTCTTTTTCTGAAAAGCATGTAATGCGTATATTGCTTCTTCAAATTTGGCAACATAAACTACTCGAAAAATACCATCAGTGTCATTGATCCTTATTTCTTGAACACCTGTAGCAATAGTATTCATGGGCTTCCAGTCGGTTGGTGATTCGCCTTGTTGAATCTTATCCAATTGAAAACCGGCTTCTCGTTTAGCTTTATTGGGAAAACATTTAATGTTTTCTAATGTGCGTCCAGCAAAAACTAATTTCTTCATTACTTCAGTGTATTAAAATTACAGCTATTATACAAGTACATATATAAAAAGATGTTAAAGTATCATGTTTATATGTTTTGGGATAATTTGATTAAACAGTAGAGGGTCAAGAATCATATTCATTAATCATTTTATTAATTGTATTCCCGTCTTTCATCATAGTAGCCTCTATTCATCACATGATAACAGGCATTTTCATATTCAATTCGTAGTGGTCATGGCATTGATGAAGTTATAGCAGAGTTAAAATAAATATTGAATATGATTCTTGCCCCCCTTTTCTTCAAGAAAGCACTACTACAACAGATGTTTGTGTAATATGCTAAAATAATAATAAAAAAGGAGTCAAATATGTTAGCACTACAAATAGATGATCCCATCATTGAAAGAAAATTTAAAAGCAAGGTTTAATTCACCTCAAAAACTGAAAGATTATCTTTATGCTTTAGTTAAAAATGATATGGATGTTGATAATGCTGAAAAACAAAATGAATCCATGAAGATTTTATCATCTATCCAAAAAGGTCTCGCTGATATTAAAGCAAAGAAAACACAGCCTATTGATAAGCTGTGGGAACAACTGGATGATTAAATTTAGTGGTAACTTTTTAAAAGAAGCTAAAAAATTATCGAAAAAGTATAAATTACTCAAAAGTGATTTAAAGAAAACCGTTGAAGAGATTGAATCAGGTGAGTCATTGGGTGTTTATCTGGGTTATGAACTGTATAAAAAACGAGTTGCAAATTCCTCAATACCAACAGGAAAGAGTGGCGGTTTTAGAATAATTATTTATCAAAAAATAGTGGATGAAACGGTATTGATATCCATATATTCTAAAACTCAAAAAGACACATTAACCGATGAAGAACTGATTGCCATATTAAAACAATATATGGACAACTAGGCTAACACTGGGGGTTAACAATTTCCCACTCAAATTCTGTGATATTTTTATCTTCACTATTAAAGCAAATACCGACAATATAAATATCCTGATCTTTTATTTTGGCTTCAGTCAGATATTTTTCAAAGTATTTCTGCTGCTTAATTTGAGCCAGAGCCTGCTCTTTTTGATCCACCTTAAATTCAATAATGACTATCCGGTTTGGCAGTTTAATGGTTAAATCTATTCGCCCTGTGGAGGCGACATCTTCGGCTATGCAGGGAAAGCCCAGGGAGCTGATATAGGCAAAGACCACCGAGGCATAATAGCCTTCATAATCAGCAAGCTCATTTTTGACATAATTATTATAAGGAAGTGAGGCAAATAATGATTTTAGAGTGACGGCTAGTTGATCTAAATCTTCTGTTATATCACGATAAATTAACTTTTGATTA